>JBBQUC010000116.1:0-9486 GCA_038212815.1 Cytophagales bacterium | reverse complement strand
CTCAAAAATGCGGATTATTTAGTTATTGCCGGCAAAATTGTGTCGGTTGAAGCCCGCCATGCCGCTCTGTTGAGTGAGTTACAGTTTCCGTTCCTCGATGCCTTTGCTGGTCAAACCCCCATTGATGGAAATGGCTTAGAGCGTTCGCGCGAACCTGGTGAAGTATTACCACTGGTCTCGCCGTTCATCCGCGAAATGTTGACGGGTACAATACCAAACTTGTAAAAACTCACTAAGACAAGGAATCTGCAAAATATTATATCTGAAATTGAAAAGGTGGACGGCGAAATCGTTGACCGCCTGGCGCACGTTTCCCGTCGCCACATGTTTAGTTTACTGGGCAAAGCAGCCACAACAGTTGCTGCTCCGGCGGTAGTGCTAGCTGGCGTTACCAAGGCCTACGGTCAGGCTATCCCTAACAATATTGCCGATGTGCTGAACTTTGCCCTGGCTCTGGAGTACCTCGAATCGGAGTTTTATCTGATGGGGAACAACTCACCTGGTCTCTATTCCGATCAGTACAAAACCATCTTTGAAACCATCCGTCGCCATGAGCAGTCGCACGTGCGGTTTCTGCGCGAAGCTTTGGGTAGCCAGAAAATTGAGAAGCCCAATTTCGACTTCACTGCTAAAGGTACATTTCCTGATGTATTCCGCAACTTTGCCACGTATTCGGCAGTAGCGCAGGCGTTTGAAGATACAGGCGTACGGGCTTACAAAGGGCAGGCTCCTAACCTGATGTCAGCACCAATGATTTTACAGGCAGCCTTGAACATTCACTCGGTAGAGGCTCGCCATGCGGCCCGTATCCGGCTGTTGCGTGGCTACAAAGGATACATCACGGGTTCTGATCCAACCGGCATTACGGCAGCCGCTGCCTCGTATGCAGGCGAAGATAACGTAGTGCAGGGTGGGGTAAATCTGGTATCGGCCCTGGGTAAACCTGCCGACCGGGTAAGCGAAGCCTTCGATGAGCCGCTATCCAAAGAGGCTGTTCTAGCCATTGTGAAGCCCTTCTTCGCGTAACCGCGTCGCAGATAGCATCCCTGCTGTCTGAACCGTTAGGCAACCCGCCATCGGTTCAGAGAGCAGGGATTTTTTTATGCCTTTCATCAACCAGACGGATGGCTCAGGAGATGTCTGAGCCATCCGTCTGGAATAAGTCAATTATCAGCTTCTTCCTCGGCCACTGCTTTATCCTTGGGTCGCTCGTAGGTAGCTTTACCCCGATCATCCCATTCGCTGATGACGTACGGCTCAAAGGCGGTGTCCCACCCATCGCGGGCGTATTGGGTAAGCCGTTTGCGCCGACGACCCACGGCGGTAGTGGGGTAATAGTCTGTCCAGCGACCAACTTTCTGGTCATTCTCATACTTTCCTTCTTCGGCAGGCAGACCATTCTCGTAAAAAGCCAGGTACTGCCCCTTCACCTTGCCATACTCTATCGGAATTACTTCTTTAATTTTGGTATGGGTCGAGTCATAATACGTAATCCGGGAGTCGGCAGGGAAACCATGATGCCAGCGGGTTTTGTCGAGCAGCATAAACTTGGCATCATATTTCTCCCAGCGGCCGTCTTTCGTACCGGCATAATAGTAGCCCTCTTCCATCAATTCACCATTCTGATACCGCTTATAGGGGCCATGCAGCAGGTAAATGCCCTCTTTTTCTTTAATTGCCGACGAGCTAACCCGCCCGCCCTTCAGGTCATACCAAAACACCTCGCGCACGTAGGGGCTGGGAGCTTGGTAGTTTTTTAGCACGTAAAACTCCTCCACAACGGTGCGGTCGCCACTACCAATTTTAGTGTACGCCTTAATCATGGGTAGGCCCTCATATTCGGTTTTGGCCGTTTTGGCTTTCTTGCGCCGTTCCGACCGTTTTTTCTTGAATTCCTTCACTTTAAGACCCAAGTCGCCTAAATCGGTGTTAAATAGATCCGATAATCCACCTGATTTGCCCAGCCCCAGCGCGTCACCCGCCGACTGCCCGGTGGCCGACAACGACGAGGTGACCCCGTCTGTAGCTTTAGTGAGTTTACCCTTAGCCGCCGACATAGACGTAGGTACACCCGTACTTTCGACCATGTTTTTCAGTTTCCCTTTGGCTCCCGATATGGAGGTAGGCAGGCCCATTTTACCGGGCGAGATGCCCAGTATAGAGCGGTCGCCATCATCGGGGGCTAGCTGTGGGGCTTTGTCGGTTGTAAGCGGGGCGAGGGCAGTGGTTGTGGCGGGTTGGGTTGGCGCAGGGGTCTGGGCCTGAACGAACGATAGCGGTAGCCCGGTCAATACAAAGAGGATCAGATAGTATTTACTCATGATGACCAATTCGGTAAAGCACCTGTAGGTGCCTAAATTGTATTACTTTTGCAACGATAGAAGACAACTGATTATTTCACCAAACACCGTGCCGACCTGCGGGTTGGCCATTTGATTCTCTGTGGAAAAAGACGCTAAAATCTATATTGCCGGACACCGGGGCATGGTTGGGTCGGCCATTGCCCGCAAACTCCACGCCGAAGGCTTCCATAACCTCATCAGCCGCACCTCGTCGGAGTTAGACTTACGTAATCAAGCCGCCGTTGCCGATTTCTTTACCGCCGAAACCCCCGACTATGTATTCCTGGCAGCTGCCAAAGTAGGCGGGATTCTGGCTAACAATACCTTCCGCGCCGAGTTTCTGTACGATAATCTGCTTATCGAAGCCAACATCATTCATAGCGCGTACCAACATGGCACCAAGAAACTGCTGTTTCTGGGATCGTCGTGTATTTACCCCAAACTAGCCCCGCAACCCCTGCATGAAGACTCGCTGCTGAGCGGGTTTCTGGAAGAGACCAACGAGCCATACGCCATTGCCAAAATTGCGGGCATCAAGCTCTGCGAAGCCTACCGCAGTCAGTATGGAGCCAATTTTATCTCGGCCATGCCTACCAATCTATACGGCCCCAACGATAATTACGACCTGCAAGGCTCGCACGTGCTGCCCGCCCTGATCCGCAAGTTTCACGAGGCCAAGCTGGCTAATCTACCTACGGTAGAAGTGTGGGGCAGCGGCTCACCCCGCCGGGAGTTTCTGCACGCCAACGACCTGGCCGATGCCTGTTTCTTTCTGATGCAGACCTACAACGGCGAGCAGTTTGTAAACGTAGGCACGGGCGAAGACGTGACCATTCGCGAACTGGCCGAAATGGTGCAGGCCACCGTAGGCTACGAAGGCCAAATTAACTGGAATACCGACAAACCCAATGGCACCCCGCGCAAGCTCATGGATGTGTCGCGGTTGCACAACATGGGCTGGAAACACACCACCGAACTCGCCGACGGCCTGGCCCTGACCTATCAGGATTTTCTGGCCAATCAGGCAGTTTATGTGTAACCCAATGCCTTTACACTCCCCGCGCTGGGTTACCAAATACGGTAGCATTGGGGGGTACATTCTCTACCACTACTGACCCAGCTCCCACCCGGGCGTTTTTGCCGATGGTTACGCCCGCCACAATGGTTACGCCCGCGCCAATAAACGCGCCCTCATCCAGCGTGGCTCCGCTGCCTACCATTGACCCTGGGCCAAGCTGCACAAAATCGCCGAGGGTAGCGTGGGTCTCCACCACGGCCCCGGTCAGTACCAGGCAGTGCTGACCAACCGTAGCAAATGGGTTGATGGTGGCATTAGCCGCAATAAGATTACCATGCCCAATGCTGGCCAGGGTCGATACGGTGGCCCGGTCGTGAATGGCGTTGACCGGCTGCACTTTCCGCCGTTCATTCAGTAGTTTCACCAACTTCTTCCGCACCCGCCCATCGCCAATGGCAATGCAGGCTTCGCATTTCTGGCCAATCAGTTTCAGAAACCCATCGTCGTCGGTGTCGCCCAAAACGCTCACATCGCCAAATTGCTGGTTGTGCAGGTCGGCTTTGTCGTCGAGAAACCCGTAAACAACAACCCCATTGCGCTGAAAAATATCGAGGGCGGTTAGGCCCAGATTGCCCGCGCCAAAAATTACTACTGGATTTTCCATCTGGTTCGTTAGGCCGTCGAAGCGGTTATGTCAATATGAAACAACACAGGCAAAGGGTAATACATTCGTAACGGTACGGTAAAGTGGGCATAATTGTCAACCAGTACATTTGTCTATGAAACATCGGATGCACTTTCGTACCATTGTTATCTCAGACATCCACCTCGGCACTGCCGGTTCGAAGGCCAAAGAAGTTACCGACTTTCTGAAAGCGTACTCCTGCCAGAAGCTCATTCTCAACGGCGATATTATTGATGGCTGGCAACTGAAACAGTATGGCACCTGGAAAAAGAAACATACCGCGTTTTTCAGGGTGGTGCTGAAACAGATTGTTCGCTACGACACAAAGGTAATTTATCTGCGGGGCAACCACGACGATTTTCTCGATCAGATTATGCCCTTCAACCTGGGCCGCAACTTCTCTATTCGCAAAGATTATATTCTCATATCGGGCGAGAAAAAGTTTTACGTTACCCACGGCGATGTCTTCGACTCTATTACCTCTGAGTTAAAATGGCTGGCGTATCTGGGCGATGTAGGCTACACCTTTCTGCTCTGGGTCAATAAGTTTTACAATAACTACCGCCATTGGCGCGGTTTACCCTACTACTCGCTCTCCCAGGAGATCAAGAGTCGAATAAAAAAAGCGGTGAGTTATATCTCTGATTTTGAGCAAAAACTCACCGAGCTGGCCCGCGCCCGCAATTGCCAGGGCATTATTTGCGGCCATATCCACCAGCCTGCCATTCGGGAGTACAACGGCATTACGTATATGAACGCCGGCGATTGGGTGGAGTCGCTCAGTGCGTTGGTCGAAGACCAGGACGGCACCTGGAGCCTGATGTACTACTCCTCCCCTGTTGTTGAGGAAATAGCAGACTCCAACGCGTTTATTCCGTCGTTCAGCAGTCCACCCCCTATCAAGTCAACAGCTGCTGTTTTTGCGGCCCAACCCCATCATTAACTCCTATGCGTATCTTATTTCTTGTTCAGGGCGAAGGCCGGGGTCACCTCACGCAGGCGATCTCGCTGGCCCAACTGCTACAAACAGCCGGTCATGAGGTAATCGGTGCCGTGGTCGATATAGCCCCCAACCGCCCGCTCCCTGCTTTTTTTGGTGAGCAGTTTCCGGCCCCAATTACAGCATTGCCTGGCCCATCACTGGTTTATTCAACCAAAAGCAATGCCCTGCTGCCTATGGATACCCTCTTAAAAGCCCTCCGGCAATCGCGAACGTTGCAGCGGAGTATGCGCCAGATGCGCGATATACTTGACCAGCAGCAGCCCGATGTGGTGGTGAATTTTTATCAGCTTCTAGGGGCATTGACCTATGCTCTGTATAACCCCACTGTACCGGTGATTGGCATTGCGCATCAGTACCTGGCGTTTCACCCCAATTTCCCATTCCCCAAAGGCCGCTGGCTCGACCGGCTGGGATTTATGCTGCTGAACCGCCTAAACGCTTATGGGGCGACCGAATTGCTAGCCCTCTCGTTTGATAAGCAGCCCGATGTACCGCAGGAGCGGTTGCGGGTAGTACCGCCCCTGCTGCGCCGGGAGGTAACGGAGCGTACCCCCGCTCCGGGCGATGGGTATCTGCTGGCTTATACTACCCAACCGGGCATTATGGGTGAACTACTCGAAGCCCACCTACAGCACCCTGCCATCCCGATTCACGCTTTCCATGCCGGGGTTACCGAACCAGACCGCCCTGTCGATGCTACCCTGACCTACCACCAGATTGACGGAAAGCGGTTTCTGGATTTCATGCAGTATAGCCGGGCCGTGGTCACTACCGCTGGATTCGAGTCGGTTTGCGAGGCTATGTACCTGGGCAAGCCCGTGCTGATGATGCCGCAGCCGCAGCATTTTGAGCAGGCTTGCAACGCCCTCGACGGACAACGTGCCGGGGCTGGGGTGGCGGCAGAATCGTTCGACCTGAAAGCGTTACTCCAGTACATACCGCACCATAACCCACAGGTAAGCGAACGTTTTCGGGCCTGGCACGAGCAGGGCTACTTTCTATTTATTGGCGCACTCCACCGGGCCGTTAACCGGAAAACGGCGGCATCGGGCCGCTTTAGGAAACCCTCCGGTTTTGGTTTACCCAAAACGGCCTAGTTGGCCCTGGCCTGAGCGGCACTACCCCGACGACCGACAGCATTAACACCATCAAAAACGTACCGAATCATCCATAGCGTTATGCCGCCCAAGCATTGGGCGCAGTTGGGCCAGGCTATAGAAGCGGCTTTTGAGTACATAGCCCTGCGTCGTCCCAATCACGACCCGCTTATTTTGTTTCACCCGGCCTCGTGAATCAAAACGGTACAGTTTTTTGTCCTGTCCGAAGAAATAGTTGGGGTATCCCTCAACATTCCACCATCGAATAATAAATTTGGCATTAATCACAGCAATTTTAGTAGCCATTTTTTTGCATATCTAATTTCCTAGGCTTATCATTGTTACGGCGTTATGGTGGTGTAGATGCTTTCGGCAAAAGTACACACTGAAACCCATACACTTAATATCAACGTGCTGATTTTCAGGAATTTGATATTAAGTGGTTTGTCGCACAATAACTTGTTGGGTGTTGCATACAAGTAGTGCTTGCGGGGCGGGTCGCGGGCGACAGGCAGCGGGCCGCAGAAGTTGAGTTTTTTGCTTGTTGGGCGGGTTGCGGCTGACACAGGAAACGCCCCGCAGGTCAGGCTTACAAATCTATGTTCCCTAAGTACAATAAGAAAACCAAATTGTTATTTTCTAACACTAACCTGAACAATCATGAATGCGGAACGCTTAATTCTTTTTATCCTCCTTTCGCTTACTACATTTTCATGCACTAATGACTCAAAATCTTTACCCGATAAATCGGAACTTATTGATGAGTCAACACCTAAATTGCCTATAGATGGTTTGTATAAAATGTCTTCTGCGCTAAAGGAAGGTGCGGAAGAAGTCTTCGGGGTAATAGGGAACGATGATTATATCCGATTTGAGAAAGGAGTAGCTTACTATGAAGACAGAGGAGTTTGGGGCAATAAGCCGGGACAAACCCCAGGAAGAGTCTTTATCAAAGACATTAAAAAAATTAATAGCAATAGATATGAAGCCACCTTTTTAACCCAAAAGACTGCGCTGGTTGATGCACGTAAGTTTGATGTAAAAATATTAGTAGATGGAAATAATTTGAAAACTACAATCCCCGTTTTTGAAAATTCCACTGCATCTGCAACACTTACTTTTGAGTTTGTAGAATAATAATGAAATTACTCAAAGCAGTCGGATTTGAGTTAACAGCTTATATATCCTATAGGTTAGATTTTTTGCACGTTTGGAAATGTTTCTGCATTCGCTCCGTATGGGGTGGCCTTGGGCGACAGGATGCTCACCCCCGAAGTCAGGCGTTCAGCCCAACGAAGGTGAGGGTGTAAAGGTTTGGGTACGTGCGTTCAGGTAGCTAACTTGTTTGCCATCAGCCCTCACGGGCGTTGGGTGGACAGAACAGCTAATAACGTAGCGGTCAGCTTGCGTGCGACAGAGAGCACCGCTCGACAGGCCAGCTTCTAGCGCGTTAGGCGGGTTCCGGTTGACACCAGAAACGCCTAAGTTGGCAAGCTTTGGGCTTAAATTTGGCGTTGCTGTTGACAGAGAGAACGTCTCAGTGAAATTAGCTACAATTGATTTTTTGTTGTAAACATTAATCTAAATGGAAATATGGAAACAGGAGACAGTTATTTGGGCAGTATTGTTTTATGGGCTGTAATAATAGGAGCAATTTACTTCTTTGTTAAACGCTCCAGAACAAATAACGTAGTCAATCTAAAACCAATAATTGAAATAGACGGTGTGATTTTTAAAAGTATTTCACCAGAAACACAATCTTTTAAAACAGAATATGATACCGGCTCTTTCACCACCTTCCATAGTGGTTCGACATCAACTTCCTATAAAAACACAAGTTCATATTCGAGTCATTACCATTATATAAAATTTGTATTCCAAAACACTAATGACTATCCCGTAGATCTATTTCTCACATTTGAGCCTTATGAAGAAGTGATACGTGACAGAGATGGAATATATAAAGAAACTTATAGAGATTCGCCAAAATGTAATAGGACTGATTTCCCTGCTAAAGAATTAGGCAAAGTGTATTTAGATTTAAATATCACAGACCCTAAACGAATGCATCGACCAATAACTCTCAAAAGTATATCTGTCAAGCATAGTCGAAAATCTGCTTGGAAGCATCAAGAAATGAATCTGCTGGTTAAGAAATGAATTTACATTTCTTAACCAGCAGGCTCCTCGGCGGTTAAACTCGGCGGGGCCGTCCCCAGCCCCGCCGGTCTCCAAAACCGTGCTTGCCAGTTTCTTGGCACACGGCTCCTCAGTAGCGTGGTGTTTGTCATACATACCTCCCCTAACCACCAGGAAGGCTTTGAATATGAACGTTGGCGGCTCGAAAGTTTGAAGCTTTCCATCCCCTCATCGCATGTTGCCATACGTGCTTTAGGCATATGCACCGTTACTTGTGCCTACTCATTCCACACTACCGTGCCTACGTCAGCATATCTCAGGCATTACCCTGAGCGTTGGCTTCTTAGGCAATCCCTCCAATTAGTAGCATCCGGTTGGCACCTACTCAATCAATCTGATTGAGAGCTACTGTTGGTTACTTCGTTCCTGATTACCGTATTCGAGTCTTTAGGATGATGCTCTCTGCCGGGTTTAGTGGGTGTGCATGTTGGTCTGTCCTGTAGCAGCCAACCCCTATCCTTTGCCTTTTGGCTACAGCCTGTTAACCTACGTTGGCTGTTCACGTGTGACGACAGTTCAACCACATCCGCTCGGGCGGCCCCGTTCGCTTTCGCTATCCATAAACTCTTGCTCGACGGGGTTCGGACGTTAGGTTCGCCGTTACCGCCTTTTCACCCCGCTTTACGGCGGTCCGACGGGTCGGTTGATGACCAGTCGCTACCGTAGGGAAGATGCTGTTACCCCTGCACCGGGGAGAGGGACTTTCACCCTCACGGTAATCAAGTTGTCAAGGTTTAGATTTCTCTTTACCTTGCCATCCATCCCCCACTTTCGTGGTTTCGGATGAACGAATCGCACACAGGAAGCACGTCCCGAAGGAGCGCATCAGCCCAACGAAGGTGAGGATGTAAAGGTCAAGAGCACTCGAGTTTATGAAGCTAACTCGTTGTCCATCAGCCCTCACGGGCGATGGGTGAAGAGTTCATCATGTGTGCGACATTCGGGCATCCGGGCGACACAAGACGCTCTTTGACAGGCCAGCTTTCGGCTGACAAACCGCACTTGGGAGTTAGCCAGGCAGTTCAAGAGTTAGGCACTTTTCGGCTGACAATCAGCAACTTGGAGTTGGTTAGGCTTACAAAAAGAGTACCTGCGACATCCAGCACTTGGGAGTTAGGCAGGTTTTGAAAAGGCAAAAAGGT
>JBBQUC010000115.1:0-9642 GCA_038212815.1 Cytophagales bacterium | reverse complement strand
CTTACCACAGCGCATTTCTGCGTTAAAAGCAATTACACACTACCCGTCCGGGGCCGCTCGGCCGTGATTTTTCCCTGTAAGGTCAAAAACCCGTCTTTGTGGGCTTCGGGGCGGGGGGGGCAGCCGGGCACATATACATCCACCGGAATGATGCGGTCAACGCCCTTTACCACGTGGTAGCCGTGCTGCCAGTAGGGGCCACCGCAGTTGGCACAAGACCCCATCGAGATCACGTAGCGTGGCTCGGCCATTTGCTCATACAATCGCCGGATGCGGTCGGCCATTTTGTAGGTCACCGTGCCCGATACAATCATGATGTCGGACTGCCGGGGCGACGGACGCGGGAAAATCCCGAATCGTTCGAGATCGTAGTTCGAGGCCATGGCCCCCATCATCTCGATGGCGCAGCAGGCCAGCCCAAACGTGAGCGGCCACAGCGACGAGGCCCGCGACCAGTTCAGGAGTTCTTCTGCGGTCAGGAACATCACACCCGCATCGGCAGTTTTAGCATCCGTCATAATCGGCAATTAGTTTCAGTTTATGGTTATCAGTTGTCATGGTTTCTGGGCAATCGATCCATCAAATCAATCTGGTATTGATAACTAAAGGGCCGCAGTTCGCGGTACAGGCTCAGCGATGGATTGGCGGGGTCGTGCGGGCGCACAACGCGCCGGGTAGGGTTACCAATCAGGTTCCCCACAAAGGCACCAACCCCCGCGCCTATCCCCGCGCCCAGCACCAGCGATACCCCGTACAGAGAGGCACTACGAGGGGGCGACTTCTGTAGCGATTGATTCGTGACAAAGACCGTCAATAAGCCTCCTAAAACGGCTCCTGTTAGTACCGATTTCCGTTTGTTTAACCGCCTGATAATAACCTTTTTTACCCGAACTAAGTCAACACCTTCATCAAAAGGCGGGCGTACGGTGGCGGCTGATGTTCCATAGCCGACAAAAAGGGCGGTTTCGGTTACGTCGTAGAGAATACCATCCACCCGTTGCCCGTCGATGGTAATCACTTTTACCTGGTGCAAGTCAACGGCAAGCCGTTGCGCCAGCCCTAATGCAGGTATCAGCAGCAAGATCGACAAGCGTAGCCAGCCTAGCGTGCCGCTCATGGCTGTTTATGGGGGGCATACCGGTCATTTACCTGTTGATACAGGTCGGCAGGAACGGGGGTTTTTAGCGATGGCAACACGGGGGCAGGTTTTACCCAATCGAGGTAGCCCTTTGCCCAGGAGTAGGCTAGCCCTAGTGCCAGCACCCCCACAAACAGCGCGGCTTCGGCCAGCGCAAACCAACCCCAGAGACCATCGGTGGCCGACAGTAGCACCGGCTGCCCAAATACCGTAGCCCAGGGAAACAGAAACACCAGTTCGACATCGAACAGCACAAAAATCAGTGCGACCACGTAAAACCGGATATTGAACTGCACATTGGCATTCCCCACCGGCTCCTCGCCCGACTCGTAGGTCGTCATCTTCTCTTCATTGGGGCGGTTGGGCCGCAGCAAACTCCCCACAAACAGCACCCCGCCAATAAACGCAAAGGCCGCTAGTATAAAGAGCAGGAGGATACCGAAATGCGAGCGCATGGGGGCAGTTTTACTTCTTCTTTTTCGGGTACAGATTATACACAAGCCCCAGTTGCAAGGTGCGGTTTTTATAGACCGCTAGCGGATTACCCGACACATCGTTGAGACCGTGAATATAGCGCAGGTGCAGGCTGAACTTATCCAGCATATCCAGAAAATCGTAATGCGCCCCAACGGCAATGCCCACATCATTTTTCACCGATGGGCCACCACTGGCGGGCGAGTTAAGGGCATAGCTAAACTCCGGCCCAGCCTGTAGGGTAAGCCCCTCGGTGGGAATGTAGCCCAGCATCAGCGGCACACTCACATAGTTATAGTTGTTATACGTAATATCCGTACCACCACCCAGCCGGTTCACTTTAAAATTACCCCCCCGCACCGAATATAGCACCTCCGGCTGAACCACAAAGCGGTTGAGCCGATACCGATACATCAGGCCAAAGTGAAAATCAATCCCATTTTTCGGGATGTTGGGCGTAATCCCCGATACCGCCAGGGCACTGACAGTAGGGCCAACTTTAACCCCAAAATGCCCTCCTGACCAGGTAGAAGGCCCCTGCGCCATTGCCAAGGCGGGTAGAACAAACAGCAAATACAGCGTAAACCAATTTTTCGACATGAACACTAGAGAAAGAGGGTATCTACCGTAAACGAGGGTAGCGTCTGCAAAATTGGTTAAACTTTGTTAATTCAGACGTGGATCAATCGGATAATTCGACAACACCTTGTACTCACCCCCCATCCGTTTCAGAATTCCACGCCAAAATTCGTTGGCCGGCGTGTTAAACAGGAAGGTAGCATCGGTGCGGGTTACAATCCAGGATTTAGCCAGTAACTCGTCGGTAAGCTGGCCTTTGTTCCAGCCCGAATACCCTACAAAAAACCGCACATCGTCGCTCGCCAGCAGCCCCAGATTGACCGCCTGCTTCATCTGCTCAAAGTCGCCACTCCAGAATAAACCCTCGATAATCTGGATGGAGTTATCAATCAGATCAGGCCTGCGGTGGATAAAGTGGAGGGTGTTTTGCTGCACCGGGCCACCTACATATAGGGGTAGGTCGGCATAAATATCGTCAATCACATCGCTCAGGTGTAGATCAGTCGTTTGATTAATCACCAGTCCAAACGTGCCTTCGTGGTTGTGTTCGCAGACGAGGATGGCCGCCCGGTCAAAATTTGCGTCGCCTAAAAAAGGCTCGGCAACCAGGATACTGCCGCTGCTGATGGGTGGTGTAGTCATACCGGTTGATGCTAGTTATCAGCAATACGCCAAAATGTTGCTTTAGGTTTTGGCAAATAACGAAAAAAAAGCGATGTTTTGCTTATCTTCTCCCGCAGGCTGCTCTTTTTTAGAATGACTAACCACTCCCTTTTTCAAACAGGAGAATACTATGTCCATTTAGATCGAAAAAACAGGCTATTTTGCCTGAAAATGGGTTTATCGGCTGTTGGCCCCCTAGCCACTGTACATATTCCCTCATCCCTATTTTCATGAAGCATACCGCGCATACACACCTGGATAAACTATCGGCAGCGGGGTTACTGGTGGCCGTTGGCATTGTTTTCGGCGACATTGGCACCTCTCCGCTCTATACCTACCGCGCCATTATTGAAGACCGGACTGTTACAGAAACCCTGGCTTTGGGCGGGGTTTCGGCCATTTTTTGGACACTTACGTTCCAGACCACCCTCAAATACGTACTCATTACCCTCCAGGCCGATAACAACGGCGAGGGAGGTATTTTTTCACTCTATGCCCTCATTCGGCGGTATGCCCGCTGGCTGCTGTTCCCGGCTATTGCGGGGGGCAGTTTTCTGATTGCCGACAGCATTATCACCCCACCCATTTCGGTAGCCTCGGCCATCGAGGGGTTATTGCCCCTGTATCCAAACCTGCCCACTGTGCCCATCGTGCTGGCTATTCTGTTCGCGCTGTTTGTGGTGCAGCAGGCGGGTACCAACAGCCTGGGCAAAGCCTTTGGTCCCATCATGATGGTGTGGTTTACCATGATTGGTGTACTGGGCGTAGTGCAGGTTATCCAGAATCCGGGGGTTATCCAGGCACTGAATCCCTACTACGCCTATGCTATGATTGTCAACTACCCGGAGGGTTTCTGGCTGCTGGGAGGAGTATTCCTCTGCTCTACCGGAGCCGAAGCACTCTACTCCGACATGGGGCATGTCGGTCGCCGAAATGTGCAGGTATCGTGGCTTTATGTGAAGGTATGTCTGGTACTTTGCTATTTGGGGCAGGCGGCCTGGCTGCTCGACCATACTGGCCAGCCTCTGGGTAACCAGAACTCGTTTTTTGGGCTGGTGCCAACCTGGTTTTTACTGCCCAGCATTGGCATTGCTACCCTGGCCACTATCATTGCCAGTCAGGCACTCATTAGCGGCACCTTTACGCTGGTATCAGAAGCTTTCCGGCTGACGCTGCTGCCCAAAATGCGGATCGTTTTTCCCTCCGACTCGCGGGGGCAGGTCTATATTCCGGCGGTCAACTGGCTACTCATGACGGGCTGTTTTGCAGTAGTACTGTACTTCCGCGAATCGAAAAATATGGAAGCGGCCTTTGGGCTATCGGTAAACCTGACCATGCTGATGACTACCATCTTGCTGGCGGTGTACCTCTATTCACGGCATGTAAACCGGCTCATTATAGCTAGCCTGCTGCTGGTATATTTGCTGATAGAGGGTAGTTTTCTGGTGGCCAATCTCCGCAAGTTCATGCATGGCGGCTGGGTATCGCTGCTGCTGGGCCTGATTATGATTGCGGTGATGCTAATCTGGTATTATGGCAGCCGGATTAAACGCCGACTGACCAATTTTGTGAGCCTGCCCGATCACCTGCCCATTCTAACCCAACTCAGCAATGACGCGACCATCCCTAAATACGCGACCAACCTGGTGTATCTGACGGCCTCCCCACAGCCCAAATTAGTCGAAGAACACATCATCAACTCCATTCTGGAAGGGCAGCCCAAACGGGCCGATGTCTATTGGCTTATCCACGTCGAACTCATGGACGACCCCTACACCACCGAGTACTCGGTAGATATTCTGGAACCGGAGGAGGTAGTCAGGATTACATTCCGGCTGGGGTTCCGGGTGCAGCCACGGATTAACCTGCTGTTCAGAAAAGTAGTGGAGGAGATGGTACGCTGCCACGAGGTGCAGCTAAACCCAACATACAAGCCCCTTCGGGCACAGGCCAACTTCATCGGCGATTTCCGGTTCATTGTCATCAACCGGTTCCTCTCGTACGAAAACGACCTCGACATCACCGACACCTTTATCATGAATGGCTATTTTGTACTCAAAAACTTTAGCCTGGCCGATGAGCGAGCCTACGGACTAGACACCCAGAATGTAGAGACCGAGCAAGTACCCCTCATTGTGCGCCCCGCCGAATACATCAAACTCCGGCGGGCAGGGGGAGAAAAGGAGCATTAGGTGGTCGTTAGTGGTCATATCGCAATACTACTGGCCTGCCCGCGATGCGCTCCAGCACGGGACGCAGGATTTGGTCGGCGTTGTGGCGGGTTTGGGGCAGAATCCCGCTGCTCAGGGCCGACTGCTGAATCTGGGTTTCAGCCCGGCGGTAGGCTTCGCTCAGGAGTTGGGCTTCATCCAGAAAGGTGTATTGGGTGTCGTAAATCCGGGAGCGTTGGTGGTTTATTTTCCAGCCGCAGAGTTCGGGCTGGGGCAGTGTGACCAGGAGGGTATCGCCGGAGGAGGGGCTTGCCTGCAAATCGGTGGCCATGAGTTTAGTGAGGTCGATACAGCCCGTGGCCTCGCCCTCCACAATCAGCACAGCATGGGCATTGGGCAGCAGGCTCCGCACCAGTTCATGCTCGACAATGTCTTTAAAGGTGTAACGCACCAACTCTAACTTGCCCAGGGCTGTTACCCGCTGCAAGACAACGGCCTGGTCCGTGCGGGTAGTCGATTTGGCAAACTGTTGAAAAGGGCCTACCGTACGTAGGCTTTCCCAAAGGGTAATCAGCCCCACGAGCAGGAGCAACAGAACAACAAGGCGGAGAAGGGTTCGCATGGCCAAAAAAAACCCGAACCGGCAAAGGCTCAGGATTTCGGTATAAATAGAAATAGATTAGTAGGCACGGTTGGAGGTTTCGTCGGTGGCCGATTGCTGCTCTAAATTGAACAGGTCGTTCAGCACGTCGATCAGGGTTTCGGCTTCACCCCGTTTGCAGGCGGCTTTCAGTTGAAGCACAGGCAATTTAATAATTTTCTGCATCATACCCCGTGTAATCCGATCAATTTTTTCTGACTCATCGGAGGTGAGGTATTTCAGGTGCCGGGCCAACTCGTCTTTCCGAATCTGTTCCAGCGCGTTTTTGAGCTTGTTTATGGTTGGCGAGACCACCATTTCCTTCGACCAGTCGCCAAACTCCGTTACTGATTGTGTCACAATAGCCTCAACCTGTGGAATAGCCGCCATGCGCTGATGCAGAGCTTCGTCGGCGCGGGCGCGGATATGATCGACGTTATAGACCAACACGCCCGGTATCTGCTCCACAGCCGCATCGACTGAGCGCGGAACCGACAGGTCGATAAAGTATTTATAGGTCAGTACATCGAGGTTGTACAGCAGGGTAGGCGTAATGAGGGGTTCGTCGCACTGCACGGATGAGATAATCACATCAGCCCGCCTAATCTCGTCGGTCAGGCAGTCCAGATCGGCAACGGCAAAGTCATGTTTGCGGGCCAGCACATCGGCTTTGGCGCGGGTGCGGTTGCAGAGGGTAATGCGGGTGTATTTGCGGGCTACGAAGTTCTCGCACACGTCTGTCCCAATTTCGCCCAGGCCCACTACTAAAATGGCGGGGTTCTGGTGTTCGCCAACCAATTCTTCAATCAATTCAACGGCGGCATACGATACCGAGGCCGCTCCATTGCGGAAAGCGGTCTCCTGCGCAACGCGTTTGTTGGTAAAGAAAATGGTGTGCATCAGCCGATGCAGAAACGGCCCGGCCAGGCCCAAATCTGCCGACCATTGGTACGCCTGTTTCACCTGATTCGGAATCTGCATATCGCCTACTACCTGTGAGTGCAACCCCACGCACACCTCGAACAGGTGCCGCACGGCTTCGTCGTGGCTGGTCATCAGGGTAAAATAGGGCAAGTACTGATCCGTATCGGTCAGGCCCTTTTCAATGAGCAGCAGGCGGGCCACATCGGTGGTGAGATCGACCGATGCGTCAGCAACCGTAAAATAGACTTCGGTTCGGTTGCAGGTTGACACCACCAGCAACTCGTTCAGATTAACAATATCGCGCAGGCGAAGCATAAACCGCCTGGCCTCTTCTTCAGAAAGAGCAATTAATTCACGAACAGCCAGCGGAGCCGTTTTATGCGAAAGACTAATGGAGTTAAAACGTTCTGACATAACACAAGCCAACCGGAGTGATCCATTCGGCTAACACAAAATTACGGCACAATTACGGCATCCTAACAAACTGTTTATTGAGCGTTGCTATTTAGAACGAATCTACATAGAATACAGGATTGTTGCGCAATAGACTCAAAGAACAATACAGACCTATCATGCGTTCGTTAGCTAGTCGATGCCCCTCCCTATGCTGAAATCGTTCGATATTTATAACCAGAACAACGTTCTCAAGATTATTGTGGCCCTCAACCTGCTATTGGTGGCTACGGGGTCATTGCTATATACCAACCGCATCATTAACAAACTGGAGGAGCGCGAAATCAGGTATGTACAGCTTTATGCAAAGGCTCTGCAATTTGTACAACGCGCTGACGAAAAAGCCGATGTGAATTTTGTGCTGAATGAGATTATTAAAAACTCTAATAGCACCATTCCCACCATTTATGTCGATCAGCATAATCAGCCTTCTATTCACAACACCGTCAACGTGGATATACCTGCTAACCTCACCCCCACGGAGCAGGTGGTTTTTCTTCGGCAGGAAATTGCCGAGATGCGGAAAGAGCATTATCCGATTCGGGTGGACATCAACGACGGTGAATTTGGCCTGATTTACTACAGCCACTCCACGCTGCTGCGCCAGTTAAGCTACTTTCCGTTTGCGCTGCTCCTGATTATTCTGGCTCTCTGCATGCTGGCCTATTTATCGTTTAGCTCGTCGCGACGAGCTGAGCAGAACCGGGTATGGGTAGGGCTGGCTAAAGAAACAGCGCACCAATTGGGTACACCCTTGTCATCGTTACTAGCCTGGGTAGAGTATATGCGGGCCGACCCAGAGCAGTACGACCCGGAGGTTACCGACGAAATTGACAAAGATGTGCAGCGGCTGGAGACCATTACGGGTCGTTTTTCGAGCATCGGCTCGGTGCCAACGCTAAAGAACGAGACCCTAAGTGAGGTTGTGGTGCCGTTTACCGATTACCTGAAAAAGCGAATTTCAACAAAGGTGAAAATGGACATCGAAGACCGGCTTCCGCCCGGCCTGCGGGTCAATATCAACCGGCTGTTGTTTGAGTGGGTCATTGAAAATGTCTGCAAAAATGCCGTCGATGCGATGGGCGGGATTGGCGAACTTCGACTCCGAATGCTTCCCCTCCCGCACGATCAGGTAGCTATCGACATTACCGACACGGGCAAGGGTATCTCGAAGGCTAATTTGCAAAAAGTATTTACCCCCGGTTACAGCACTAAAAAACGCGGCTGGGGTCTCGGCCTGACGTTAGCCAAGCGGATTGTCGATGAATACCATAGCGGCAAACTTTCCGTAAAAAGCTCCGAAGTTGGCAAAGGCACCACCTTCCGTATTGTGTTGAACCGGGTAACCCCCATCGACCAACCGGCCAACGTCTCAAGCAGCATTCCTGCTGGTTGAGACTATTACTGGAAGGGGAAGGGAACCGCTACCGTATCGGTCTCTACAATGTTGCTCAGGTTAAGGGCACGGTCGCGGATTTGAATCTGGTATTTTACCGGGTAGAGCTTATACGACTTACCGTAGAAATAAACCTGGCTAAAGTCGAGGGTGCCTTCTAACGCTCCTTTCTGGTTTTTACCAAATAGCCGGGGAAAGTACAGTTTGCTGTTATCGCCTGAGGCCAGTTCAACATAGCGGCCATTCTCTAACCGCAGCGTTTTGAGCTGGTAATTCCCCCAACTTTCTTTGGCAAACACCGTCCGCCGAATCCGGGCACTGTCGAGTTGGGTATCTTCGCCCAGGTCGCCGGTACCATCCTGAAACCGAACAGTGATCACAATGGAGTCGCGCCGGGCGGTGCGCCGGTCGGCACTGGCGGGCAGGTTTTTAAATGGACTCAGCAGCGGCTGGCTAATTTCGGGTACATCGCTATAATTGGGTTCGGAGTAACAGCCCGTGAGCATCAGGGCCAGTAACACCGGCATAAATCCGTAGTGAATTAGTTGCTTTCGCATCCTGTTAAGTATTCAGTTTAAACTACTGTATGGTTTTCAATCAAGACGCAACCCATTGGCGGCAATCATTACGGCAACAGATTCAGCATGTGAGTGCCGAGACGTTCGAGCCGCTGGCGTTGGCCGTTTTTCGCTACCAGGCCACGCTGAACCCTATTTACCAAACGTATCTCCGTTACCGCCACATCCGGCCCGAAACCGTAACTACCCTGGCGCAGATACCGTTTATGCCTATCAGCTTTTTTAAGCACCATGCCATCCGAACGGGAAACCTGTCTGTAGCTACCACCTTTGCCAGCAGCGGTACTACCGGCATCCAAACCAGCCACCACTTCCTGGCCGACCCTGCCTTGTATAAACAGGTAAGCGTCCGGGCGTTTGAGGAAAGCTATGGGCCGCTCAAAAACATGGATATTCTGGCCTTGCTACCCTCGTATCTTGAACGAAATAACTCGTCGCTGGTGTATATGGTTCAGCATTTTATCGAACAGTCGGGCAGCAGCCAGGGCGGGTTCTTTTTAGCTGACCTGGATGCACTCACCAACCGGCTGCGCCAACTGGCTGAACAGGCTAAAAACAACGCAGTTCCAGGCCGTAAAACGCTGCTGATTGGGGTTACCTTCGCCTTACTCGACTGGGCTGAGTCG
>JBBQUC010000114.1:0-9729 GCA_038212815.1 Cytophagales bacterium | reverse complement strand
CCCCAATCGTCGTGTCCCAAAGCCCTACGCTCATTCGTACCATTTCCGTTCGCTCGGCCATATTGCTGGTGGTGAGTGGCATTGTTGGGTCGGGGGTATTTAAGAAAGTAGCGCCAATGGCTGCTGAACTGGGGTCGCCGTTGTTGGTACTGGCGTGTTGGGTAGTGGCGGGGCTGGTTAGCTTAGCCGGTGCTTTAACCTACGCCGAAATGGCGGGGATGTTTCCCGAAGCCGGTGGGGAGTATGCCTATTATCAGAAGACCTATACCCGGCTGTTCGCTTTTTTGTATGGCTGGGGTGGATTCACGGTGGTGAAAACTGCTACCATTGCCGCGCTGGCGCATGTATTCGGGCAATCGTTAGTAGCGGTAGCAGGCGTTTCGGGAGCCGACGGGCAACTGACTATTCCGGGCATTGCTACGCTGCTGATTGTGGGGTTGAGTGTCATCAACTACCGGGGCGTGGCCGCTGCCGAGGGCTTGAGTCGTTGGCTTACCTACCTGATGTTTGGCGCCGTGGTCGTTATTGTCGGCATCAGCCTGCGAGCCGATACGGGCAATTGGGGGAATCTGATGGGAGCAGGCGTTCCGCTCGTACCCGCCCGATTGCATGGATTTGCGCTGCTCAACGCGCTCACGGTTGTGCTATTGGGGGCTTTCTGGGGCTACGAAGGCTGGAATTACATTGGCTACCTCGGTGAGGAGGTGAAAAACCCGCAGCGGTCGCTGCCCATAGCCCTGGGCGTTGGCACGGGCATTGTGATGGCTATTTACATCCTGCTCAATGCCCTCTACGTCTATGTCCTGCCCATTGGTGCCCTGGCCCAATTAGCCGGTACCCCCAACCAGATTGCGGCAGTAGAGGTGGTTCGGCAGGCAGGCGGTCGCGCGGGAGCCATATTTGTATCGGGGTTGATTCTGGTGACGACCTTCAATGCCACCAACGCAGGGGTACTGATGTCGGCGCGATTGTTTTATGCCATGGCCCGCGACGGGTTATTTTTCCGGGCCGTCGCGCAGATACATCCCCGCTATCAAACCCCCTCGGCGGCTATTGTCTTGCAGGGTCTATGGTCGGTCCTGCTGGTCTGGTCAGGCACGTTCGATCAACTGACCGACATGCTTATTTTTGCGGCCTTTATTTTCTACGGAGCCACCGCGCTGGGGGTCGTGCTGCTGCGTCATCGGCAACCCAACCTGCCCCGGCCCTTCCGGGTTTACCTCGGCATCCCCATTTTTTTTGCCCTGTTCTGCGCTGGTTTAGTGATGCTGACTCTCGTGAGCCAACCCCGCGAAGCCCTCATGGGGCTGGGCCTCATTGCCACAGGGGTACCTTTTTATTGGTTTTGGCGTCGGAAGGGGGAGAAGTCGTAAGGGCGCGTTGGTACATAATGACTTTTATGACTTAGGATTTTACGACTTCTACCCCATTTTCTCCAATATTCGTTCCATGGAGACTTCATAGCCGATGCGGGCTTTAAGGTCGGCGATGGGGATGCGTTCCTGGAGGGTGGTATCGCGGTGGCGGATGGTGACGGTATTGTCTTCCAGGCTCTGGTAATCGACGGCGATGCAGAAAGGGGTGCCAATCAAATCCTGACGGGTGTACCGTTTGCCGATGGCATCGCGCTCTTCATACACCACCCGGAACTCCGACCGGAGTATTTTCATGATTTCCTGCGCTTTTTCGGGCAGACCATCTTTCCGCATGAGGGGGAACACGGCGGCTTTAACCGGGGCTAGGGCGGGGTGGAGTTTCAGGTAGGTACGTTCTTTCTGGTCGTCGCCCTCACCTATTGTCTCTTTGGTAAATGCATTGCAGAAAGTAGCCAGAAACAGTCGGTCGGCCCCAACCGAAGTTTCAACCACGTAGGGAATGTAGTTGCCGTAGGGCTTGCCGGTGGCCGGGTCAATGTCGTTATCGAAATACTGCTGCTTTTTGCGGCTCAGCTCCTGGTGGGCTTTCAGGTCGAAATCGGTGCGGGAGTGAATTCCCTCCATCTCGCGGAAACCGAACGGAAACTGGTACTCAATGTCAACAGCAGCGTTGGCATAGTGGGCTAATTTCTCGTGGTTATGGAATTTGAGTTTCTGAGCGGGCAGGCCAATAGCCTGGTGAAATTTCATGCGCGTATCGCGCCAGTGTTCATACCAGGCCATTTCGGTGCCGGGACGCACAAAATACTGCATCTCCATTTGCTCAAACTCGCGCATTCGGAAGGTAAACTGCCGCGCCACAATCTCGTTGCGGAACGCCTTTCCAATCTGGGCAATGCCAAAGGGAATCTTCATGCGGCCCGTTTTCTGCACGTTCAGGAAGTTCACGAAAATACCCTGCGCGGTTTCGGGGCGGAGGTAAATGGTGGTCGTGTCTTCAGCCACAGAGCCAACCTGCGTCGAGAACATCAGGTTAAACTGCCTAACCTCCGTCCAGTTATCGGTGCCGGAAACAGCACATTTGATCCCTTCGGCAATAATCAGGTTCCGAACCCCGTCGAGGTCATTGTCGCCCAGCAGTCGGCCCATTTCCTGCAAGAGGGCGGTGCTGCGGGCCTCATCGCCTGCATTGGCATACTCTTCGGCTTTTAGTTCGAGCAGTTGGTCGGCGCGATACCGTTTTTTAGAGTCCCGGTTGTCAATCATCGGGTCGTTGAAGGAGTCGATGTGGCCGGATGCTTTCCAGGTAAGGGGGTGCATGAAAATGGATGCGTCAATGCCTACCACGGAGCCGCTCCCTCGGTCGTCGTGGAGTTGGGTCATGGCCTTCCACCACAGGGTTTTCAGGTTATTTTTCAGTTCTACGCCATTTTGTCCATAGTCATACACGGCCTGTAGCCCATCGTAGATTTCGGAGGAGGGGAACACGAAGCCATATTCTTTGGCGTGACTGATAATGTCCTGGAGTGAGGTAGCTGGAGAAGTTTTGGGGTCTGTCATAATTCGGTTACGAATGCCGCAAAGATAGGGCTTACGCCGAAAATCCCCGAAAATAGCTAACTTTCCGCTCGTACTAAGCGAACAATAAATCATGCAACAGTTCACTTTACGTTGAACCCGGAGGTTATGGGAGGAAAACCCTGTATTCGCGGGATGAGGGTAACCGTTGGTATTGAAATTGCTGATTGATATGGACCTGTCGCCCACTTGGTGCGATTTTTTCAGGAACAAAGGGTATGAAGCATTACACTGGTCGACCGTGGGTAATAGCTGGGCAGGAGAAAACAACCACATTGTTTTCACCCACGATCTGGATTTTGGTACCATCCTGGCAGTAACTCAAGCTGAAGGGCCAAGTGTTATCCAAGTTTGTGCGCCATTGCTGGAAAGTAGGGCTAATCGGGTAAAAGCAGGGAACGCTGGGCGGTTATACGGGAAGAAGGCCCAACCCGAAATTATAGATAAGAGAGGAATCTTTGGTGCACAGTTTTATTTGCCCAGCCACTCCTTAAAATCGGCGACGCGGTAGGAACTGACGAAGACCTCCTGCCTGGGCTTGGGCCGTAAATCCAGTTTGAGTTTACTGCCCGAATAGGTATGAATGGTTTTGATCGAATTGAGCGCCAGCAGAAACGACCGGTTGACCCGAAAAAACCGCTGCGGGTCGAGTAGCGTAGCCAGCTTATCCAGACTATACTCCATGGAAATCGGCCGACCCTCGTAGGTTTGCAACCAAGTCGCCTTTTCTTCGAGAAAGAAGTAGGCAATCTGCTCGGTTTGGATACTCTGAATCCTGGGGCCTATATGCACCATAAATCGGTCCTTATAAACGGCTGTTGGCTTCCGCAGCAACTGAACCAGAGCATCCACGTTGAGTGAAGACGCGGACGAGTTAGCCGATTGAACGCGCTTGAATTTATCCAAAGCTGCTTTCAGTTCATCGTCATTGATGGGCTTGAGCAGATAGTCGATGCTATTGGCTTTAAACGCCTGAAGCGCGTATTGGTCGTAGGCCGTGGTGAAAATAACCGGCAGGGCTAACTGGGTCTCGTCAATAATCCGAAAGGCATTATCGTCTTCCAGATGAATATCCATAAACACCAAATCCGGTGGCGTATCCGCCTGATGCTCAGCAAACCAGCGTAGGGATTTGGTCACCGAGGGCAGTCGGGCAAGTACCTGAATCGTGGGATCGTACTCAATGAGCATTTTTTCCAGGCGTCGGGCACTGAGCGATTCATCTTCGATAATCAGGACGTTCATGAGAGAAGGGGGAGTTTAACGACAAAAAAACCATCAACTTCGGCGGCTTCGACAGGCCGTTCGGTGAGCAACCGATACCGATTTTTAATGTTTTGCAGACCCACACCGGTAGAACTTTGCGGATTGGGTCGCAACTGAAGCGGATTGGAAATAATCAACTGATCGCCTTCCACATAAATCGAGACCGTCAGGGGTCGCTCTTCACTCATCTGATTATGCTTCACGGCATTTTCGAGCAATAACTGAAGCGTCAGGGGAGCAATCGAAACCTGGCCAGCCTGCTCAGCACTCACGGTATGGAGCACCGTCACTTTACCATCGAAACGAATATTTAACAGAAATTTATAGGCATCTAAAAACTCCAACTCGGTAGCCAGACTAACTTTATCGCTTTCCCGCTGCTCCAGAACATACCGAAAGGCTTTGGCCAGGCGGTCAATAAATTGAACGGATAACTTTGTGTCGATTTCTACCAGGGCAGATAGGATGCTCAGACTATTAAAAAGAAAATGGGGGTTAACCTGATTTTTGAGGGCTACTAACTGAGCCTGAGTAGCTTCTCGTTTGAGTTGCTCTGCGTTGACCCGCAATTCCTGGAGTTGTTGATTGCTACGTCGGTTGGCGGCCAGATAATACGCTGACAGCAAGGCCATGACGACTAGCCCTGTGTTAATTTTTTCAGTTTGGGTATCTTCACTTCGCCAATAAGTCGAGGTATTTCTGGCTCCTGGCTCGTCGCGTCGGACTTCCCACTGCCTATCCTCACGATCCAGGGCATGATATAACGTTCGCCACAAAGTGCCATAGCCACTATTAAAAAAAACGGCCAGCAACCCCGCTATAAATAAGGTAGCCAGTTTAGCCGGCAGTTTAGATTCTCCCAAAAAACGGGTCCGAAAGAGACCAGCGAATCGCTGTTCGATCCATTCCGTAACGTTCAGCCAAAACGTAAAATAAAGTACCGTCACAACTAATTCGACCAACCAGATACTCCAATCGTGCTCAAGGGTTGTCCAGCCGAAATAGTCTCGACGGAGATATTGGCGGATGGGCCAGTAGATAGCAAAGACACTCAGGGCTATCCGTATCTTTTGTTTGAAAGTTAAAAACTGGGCATGTTGGATTTCCATAGGCCACAAAGTTAGTAACTTAAGTGCCTGAAAATGAACAAACCAATGGACGACTGCCTTATTCATTTCCAGACACTTAAGTTACTAACTTTGTGGCCTATGGCAAATCAACCTTGTAGGCTACGCTACGTTTCTAGCGTTCTCCGCTACTTTTCAGGTCCGAATTGTCGACACCTTTTCGACTGTGTTGTTTACCCGAATCGCCAAATTTCCAGTTTAGCGTCACCTTGAACGCCCGGTTAAAATATTGGCTGGTCATCATAGACGTAGAACTGGATGCGAACACCACTTCACTCCGACTCACCGATGCTACGAACGGATTAATTGTAGACAAACCCAACGTAATTCTCGTTTTAAGAAACTCCTTTTTAGCCGCCAGGCTATAATAGAACCAGTCGGTTTGGTGTCCCTGAAGCGTCACTGCCCACGAGTCGTAATCGCCGAAGGCCTGAACTGTATAATGGCGGGGCAATTTATAGGTTGTGTTAATGTTGAGGCCAGCACTCCAGCCTTCCCGTTGGATCCCTAAAATCGGACTCCGGAAACTCAGGTAACCGACCCGCGCATTGCTCCCGATGCTCCAGCCCGGTAAGAGGCTTCATGACGTAGACAGATTCAGGCCATATTGCTTGTTGGCGGCCAGGTTCTGTTTGGTAGCGGTCGAAATACCCGAGGCATCCACCTGAATCACTTCTTCAATAGAATTATTGGTTTGCCTGCCGAATACTGTAGCGTTGAGAAACAGACCGGAAGGGGCCGATAAACTGTAGGAAAGCTCGATCTGATGCAGGGCCTCTGGGCGTAGGTCAGGATTGCCGGTTGTTCGGCTTTTAGCATCACGAGCATCGATGTTTGGATTCAGATCAATGATCGACGGACGAGAAATTCGTTGCGTATAGCTCAGGGTTAAACTATGAATATCCTGCCATTTTTTGATAAACGTAGCACTGGGTACCCAATTGATGAATTGATTCGTGAAGGGGGAAAGCCTGGCCTGAAACTGACCATCCAGAAACGTTCCTTCCAGCCGCATCCCTGCCTGAGCAAACCAGCCTTTATTACCCGTCCATTTCGCCTGGGCGTACCCCGCTACCACCTGCTGGGTATAATCGAACACATTGGTTCGATTGGGATTGATACCCACATTCTCCGGATTTTGTGATGAACTGACGAGCGTTGTATAGTCACTGGTTACATCGCGCAAAATCGTTTTTAACCCCATTTCCAACACGTGTTTTCCCGTTTTCGATAGCGGGTGCGTATAGTCGGTCTGGAGTGTCCACTCCCGGGTTTGCTGGTGGTTATTATTCTGTTCCTGATAGAGCAGGTTGTTTTCCATATCAACCTGACGGGCCAGATAATTAAAGTCGTCCCGAAAATTGTTGCTATACTGGCCAATAATGAAGAAGGACTGTTCTGGTTTACGCAGTCGTTTGGTATAGCTCAAACTTGCTTCAAGTCCCTCAGTAGGGGCATCTAGAGTATGGGTTTGTTGCCGATATTCCTGCTGCTGGCCAGCCTGCCGGATTCGATAATACTGACTGCTGCTAACGGGCCAGTTACCAAACCAGCCTGCTACCGCAAAACTAAACAGCTGGGTCGAATCAGCTTCGTAATTGACTACCACATCGCCCGAGCCGTGTGGGTTTACGTTGTTAAACGCCGATTGTTGGTCAAGTTGATAGGCGTTAGCTCCATCCAGGATTGACTGGCGAGTCAGGCTGGTTTCTGTTTTCACCCGGTATCGGTGCAAATGCGTATACGCGTTGACAGTCCATTTGCCCGTTGACCAGCCGATTCGGGGATTGAACACGCGCTCCAGATTACTGATGCCACCCTCCAGCGCACCACTAAATTGATTCAGGTTCTTTTTAGTGATGATATTGATAACGCCAGTGGCCCCTTCTGCATCGTAGCGAGAGGAAGGACTGGTGATGACTTCCACCGACTGAATGATGTCTGACGGAATCATATTCAGGGCATCGGCAGCGTTTCTGGCCATCTGCCCCGAATAGCGTCCATTGATAAGAATTTTCAGGTTCGAATTACCGCGCATACTCACATTCCCGTTGGCATCCACACTCAATATGGGTGCTTTGCGTAACACATCGGCTGCGGTTCCTCCCAGATTCGTTACGTCATTCTCCGCGTGGTAGACCAGCATACCTGGTTTTTGCTCAACTAATTGTTTCGTTCCTATAACTGTAACAGTTGCTAATTGCTGCGTAGTAGGAGCCAGATAAATGGGCGGCAACTGAATGTCAGCAGTGTTATTGGTTACCACGACGCTACTGGTTTTAAGCCCGTAGCCTACAAACGACGCTTGTACTACGTATGAACCGGTTTTGGGAAGGGTCAGCACAAACTCACCTTTGGTATTGGTATAGGTCATCGCCACTGCCTTCCGGGCACTATCGAGCACACTGAGGGTTACAAACTCAACCGGTTCCCTGGCTACCGAATCAAGAATGACACCTGTAAGGGTGTACTGACCGACAGTCCGATTTTGTGACAGGGCCGATTGGCCGCCTATCAACATCAGGATGCATACGCATAGCAGCGCAGACAGTTTTATCAATGGCCTGTTATGGGTTGGTTTGACACACTGGCTATCCTGTTCTGATTTCATACGCGGGGAGTTCATAGTCTGACTTATTTGTTTCGCTTAGTTGATCGCACTCGCGAATCGGTGAGACAAAGTTGCCCTGAGCTGGACAAGCCAGCCAATAAAAGGTATTGAGTGCTTAAATAAGCCCTATGAATATGGGTTTATAAGGGTCGAGTGCAGGGCGTAAAAAAACCGGGATAAGTCCTCCCTTACACCCAATTGGAAGTAGCCGACATGGACTATTTGCGTCGTGGCGAACACTTAGAGGACGTAGATCAGCAAAATCTGCAAACCAACCACGCCGACGGACCGGTGGGAAACAAACGCAGCAATATCTATCCAACAATTCCGTAAGCCTATCCAGTTACACCGTAACCCGCCCTTCGTCAAAGGGCTATGTTCACTCGTTTTCAAGCCCTTGTCCGCGACTATTTTGGTATCTCTCACCGCGAAGCGCGGGGGGTACTAGTGCTCATTCTGATTACCGTTCTGCTGCTGCTCACCCCCTGGCTGTACCGCCGACTGGTGCCCGAAACGATTGCCGATACGGCTGTCAGTGATCAGCGAACGCTGGATAGCCTGGTGGCTCTGATGAAAACCGACGAGGCAAAACAGCCGCGCTACGCCGACCGGAACGACCGATATACCCGCGATGAGGCTGATAAAACGACTACCGAGCGGTTCAGCGAACCCAAATTATTCCGGTTCGACCCCAATACGGTGAGCGTGACGGGCTGGCAGCAACTGGGGCTGCCCCGCTGGATGGCCCAACGCATTGATAAGTACCGCAGCAAGGGCGGGCAGTTCCGCAAAAAAGAAGACCTCCTCCGCATTTACGATTTCCCACCTGACCTCTACGAACAACTCGAACCATACATCCAATTGCCTGAAGTAGTAGCTTATTCGGGGAGGTCGGGTGGCAGCAGCTCGCCTGCGGTGGGGGCATCGGTAAATGAGGCTACGGCTTCTAATACATCCCGGTTTTCCAGGCCCGCCTATACTAAACCTGCGTTACAACCCTTCGATATTAATCAGGCTGATACAGCCCAACTCATTGCGTTAAAGGGCATTGGTAGTAAATTGGCCAGCCGGATCGTAAAGTTCCGCGACGCGCTCGGCGGGTTTGCCGACACCGATCAATACCACGATGTATTCGGGCTGGATTCGCTGGCCTTAAATGAATTGATGCAGTACGGCAAAATCCAGTCCCCGGTGCAGAAAATGGCCATCAATACAGCCACCGCCGAGGAGTTAGACCACCACGTTTATCTGAGCCGCCGACAGGCCGAAGTGATTGTCAATTATCGAACCCAACACGGCCCGTTCACCTCCATTGAATCCCTGCGCCCTATCCGCATTCTGGATGCAAAAACGCTTGATAAACTGGCTCCGTATTTGAGCTTTTGAGGAGTGCTACAACGGAGGGTGAACGAGTGGCTATCGCGACAGCAATAGGCATGCGCCAGCCACTCGTTCACTCTTTAAACCACACTGCCATTTCATTCGCTCCCCGGTTCGACCAGGCGTAGTAGGGGATGAGGGTAAGTTGGGTGTTGGTCAACACGGTTACGCCACCGAGCAGATTGGGGCGAAACTGCGGGGTAAATGGCCCGGTGAGGGTAAGATTAAGAGCCTGACCGCCGTTGTCGATGCCCTCGGCGCAATATACTAGCGGGCCGCGCTCAAGGGCAATGCGGTTCTGGTCGTCTTTCACCTGAGCATTGGCGACCACTTGCCGCACAGGCATGGCCAGCGTGAGGGTCACTTTGTCGCCGGGCTTCCAGGTGCGGCT
>JBBQUC010000113.1:0-9742 GCA_038212815.1 Cytophagales bacterium | reverse complement strand
TGCCCGTGGTGGGATCCGCGTCGGAGTCAGCCGCATCGCTCGTACCCGAATCGGGTGAGGTGAAGGTGAAGCCAGTAGGCAACGTCGTCTTATCGAAGACCACATAATACCCCGTGCCAGGTAGTAAGTCGCAGAACTTGTATTTGCCACCACCTGTAGTGGTCAGGCTCGCGAGAGCAGTTGCATTGCCGGTTTGGTATAGGCTAATCTTTACCCCATCTACACCGCCTTCGCCACTGTCCTGAATGCCGTTGCCGTCATTGTCGTAAAACACAAAATCGCCCAGACAAGCCGTTGGCCCTGGGATGATTTCAATATCGCAGCAATTTCCATTGGCGCAGTTATTCCGCAACCCGGTAAATGTATAAATACCAACACTTTTGATAATCAGTGCACCGGAGTTATCCACCAAAGCTGAATCGGTCGGCACCGTACTGGTGCCCGATGTTGGGTTGATGGCAACCCCATTGCGTGACCAGACGACACCAGTCAATCCCATTGGAGAGGGTACAGTGTACTCGTCGCCCTTATACAGGTAAAGCGGCAGGGCAAAGCACACTGTCGCGTAATCATCTTCAAAAAGTTCATTGTTGTTCGGCGACGAGTCCGAGTCGGTCTCATCGGCGGCAGTCACCTGAGCAATGTTAAACCATACCCCCCGGTCAATTACCGTTGCGGTAATGTTGAGCATTGCCGAATCATTAGGAGCAATGGTGCCAACATTCCACATGCCGGTGGCGGAGGTGAAGCTTCCAGTACCGCGCAGGATGGCCGACGATACGAATCTAACTCCCCCGGTTGGCATCTCGTCTTTCACAACAACATTGTGCGCGGTGGCAGCACCACTGTTCTTGACAATAACCGTGTATGAGACAACCTCACCGATGGCGGGTTTTTTCTTATTGATTAGTTTAGTGACGCTAAGGTCAATTGTAGAAGCCTGGGCAAAGGCATTGCCCACCGAAGCGAACACACCCAGCATGGCCACCAGTAGCAGCAACGCAGGCTGTAGCTCTCTACTACGGCGTTGTGAATAAAGCCGAGGCCCAGAGCGGCCACCTGGCCCGGAGTCTGTTTCGATACGGCTTAGTAGAGATTGCTCATTCATTGTTTCAGGTGCTAATAATTGATTTTCAGTTAATAAAAGGAGTGATCCGTCGGGCCAGGGGTCCGGCGGATCACTCCAGGGTGTGGCCTTGAAGGCCAGCGGATTAAAGTCCACGTGAGGCTGTGGCTGATTATTGACTAGTAAGAGCGGAAATTCCGGTTCATCAGGCCGCTGATTGGGGCCGAAGTGGAATAAATTGGTAAAGTAACCAACCAACTGGCTGGTCAGCCAAATAAACTGGCTTTGGGGCCTGCTAAAGGCAGGCGACTTACGGGGCTGAGTCCGCGTAAAACGGTCTTCCCAATGAGCGGTTTGCAGCGTAGAGGTTACTTTCATGTGTACTTTAATTTGGGGCAATACTTCTATTCCTCAAAAGCACCCCTATGCCATAATTATTTTGACCCCCAAATCGAAAATACGTCACGAGTTGGGGTAAATAAACAGAAGGGAGCTTTTGCTCTCCCTAAAATTATCTAAAACTATGCCAAACAGCGTATAGTACATCAGAGCTACTAAATGGTACAGATAATTAACTGTTTCTCAATTTTTTATCAAAAAACATAAATTTTAGGCCGTCACTTTTCTCAGCAGGTAACCTCCGTATTTGGTTTTAGGGGGGCTTAGCAACGGTTTGTTGCGGTAAGCGAAAACTATGCCAATCATTTACAATTACTTGTGTGGCAGAACAAAGCTAGGCGGAATTTGCATCTGCGCCAGTTAATTTATCAAGCGGCAAACGCGCATAAAAAAAGCCTGCTCTATGCAGAGCAGGCTTTTTGTCAGTACCAGAATCGCTAAAAATCGTAGCCCAGCGTCAGGTATGGAATGGCCTTTCCGACCACTTTATTTTCAACCCCCCAGGCATAGTCGAATTTGATATAATAGCCAAACAACATGGTTCGCGCACCAATGCCATACCCCAGCAAAAATGGGTTTTTGAAGTTCGTTACCGTTGCCCGGAATGGCGAATAGCCAATGCCTTTGGGATAGGTTTCGGTATTCAGGCTGTTCTGCCTGTTAAACGGACTGCGCCCCGACCAGGCAGTACCAATATCGCTAAACGCTACCAGTTGTAGATTCCGCAAAAAGTTAGACGTGATGTTACCGCGATAGAGGTACTTAATAAGTGGCAACCGCAGCTCAGCATTGAACAGCAGGTGGCTGTTGCCCGTCAGTTTGCCCTGCCGGAAACCCCGCAGCGGAGCGACAAAATCCAGAAAAAACACATCGCGGTAATCGCCAATATTTTGCTCGGAGAGGTTCGGAACGATCAACGGGTTATTGAGTTGCACCTCTTTGGTATTGCTCCCAATCCAGTTCTCCATACCACCCAGGGTGCTGCGCTTGGGGGCCGCCCCCCCCGACTGTGAATACGACAGGCGAACGGCCAGGGTTAGGTCGCGGTGGATACGCTGATAATGGCGGGCATCGAGGCTGACCCGATTGAAGCTCTCTTTAGCCGATTGTAAGCCTGCGTACTGGTCGTACTTTAGTTTCAGACGGGTACCCTCTACCAGATTCATCCCGTTTACCTCGGTGTTATCAAAGACATATTCAGCCCGTAAACCGGCGTAGTCAGAGGTGCGATCCATACTCTGCGGGCCAGATAGATACGTCAGATCGATGAGCCGGGTGAGCGTATAAGAAGGGGTCACCACAAAGCGGCTGTTTACCGAAATTGGATACGAGGCTGACATAGCCACCCGGTTATACCGGTATTTTTGGCTAGGTCCGGCATCAGGCCCTATATATAAGGTAGACCGATCCACCCGAACGCCATAGTCGATACGGTGTTCCAGGTTCTGGTACTCGGCAAATAAATCGCTGTTTTTCAGGGTAGTCGTAATGAATAACCCAGCCCGGATGACATGGTTTTCGAGCAGGTCGTTCAGGGTTACGGTTTGGGTATAGCCAAAACCCCGGATGGGGTCGATCCGCCAGTTCGAGGAGGCATCGGAAGCCACAAATAACCCCTGATAATTGAATGGGCCCCGGATAGTTATGTTCTCGCGCCGACGATTGCGTGGAGGAGATAGGGTGGTGAGGGGTGCGCTTAGCGACGTATTCCGCTGCCGGTTTTCAACAGCTTTCAGCACATCGGGGTCAAACTGATAATTGTCAGTATCCACCTCACCTGGATCCAGTTTGATTTTCCGGGTCGCCAGAGCCGGTGCTGTGGTGGACTGACCAGGCGTATTTTTAGTGGAATCCGTGGCCGCTGCGACGGGCTGAGTAGCCGATACTATGGGTGAAACAGCGACTGATTTTGGTAGTAGATTCAGGCTGGTGACCCGTTGCGTAGGCAGTGGCTGTTCATTCTGATTCAGGTTGAGCGAGGCCCGGTAGCCTATGTACAAGGCCCCCTTTTCGATGCTGCTATAGACAAACCCGCCGTTGCTGGGGTTGAGGTCATACTGCTGAATACTGTACGGAAAAGCTGTTACCTGCCGCACAGAATGATCGGCGGTATCCAGCCGGTAGAGGTTTCGAATGCCCTGCGTATCGCTCAGGTAATACACCACTGACTCGTTGGCCGCAATGGGGCGGGTGGCCGTGGTAAGCGAGTCGGTTAGGCGAGTTACGGAGGTAGCCCGTACCCCACCCTCCTGCATAAACAGGCTAAATCGGTCACGGACAGAGCGGTAGGTTCCTTTATCAACACCCATAGTATCCAGATGCCGGTTGGAGGCAAAGACGATTTGCCGGGTGGTGCGACCTACAAACTGTGGGTCTATATCGTCGTACAAATCGTTGGTGAGTTGCTGGTATGTACCCCGACCAATGCTGTACAAAAATACGTCGTTCTGACCCCGGCGGTCAGCACTGAACAGCAGGCTCGACCCATCATCGGAGGCATCCATGCTCACCACCTGCGAGAGACCCTGGATAAGCCGTTTTTGCTTCAGTTTGGGGGTTTTATCGAAGTTGCCATACATAGACAGGTACGTTTTCCCTTCCTCGTCGGTGAGTACGGCCAGGTTCTCGCGTTGCCAGGCTACCAGGGGTGCTTTGCTGCGCACCGATTGCCCATCGAGCCGGTAGCCCCCCTGGGTAATGCGCGTTTTTTTGCGGTTGGCGGTGTTCACTACCTCTACACTAAACCGCCCATCACGTACGGTGCTGTAGGCAATAAACTGCTTGTCAGCACTCAGTTTGAGATCGTTTAGCTGCGTGGGTATGTCCGCATCGACAGTACTGATTCTGACTCTAAAATCATCGGTGCCGGGGCGGGTAGCCTGGATAATGGGCGTGGCCATGCCCGTATAATACTCACGCCACTCGCGCAAAAATCGACCGTATGGAACACCCAGGGTGCTGGCAATGCTGCTCTGTTCGTTACGAATGATGCGGGTCAGATTCAGGATATTGGCAATATTATCGCGCCCGTATTTCTGAGCCACGTAGTTCCAGATCGATTGACCAACACGTTGGGCCTCACGCCCGGAGAGAGTCGAGGGTTTGCGCACGGGCCTATTCAGCGACACATCCCGCATGTAATCGTCCAAATTGGTGTTCCAGCCTTCGGCAATATAGGTGGCAATACCGGGCATAAACCAATCGGGCAAGGTTAGCAACAGCGAGCTTTGCAGCGCGTCTTTCAGGCTGCCGCCATAGAGCATGTCATACACAAACAGCATAGACACATCATGGATAAGCTGTTGCCGGAAACTCACCTGATCGCCGGTAAAGGCGAGTTCAATTCTAGACTTGGCCAGGTCCGTTTCGCGGCTATTGAGGGTGCCATAGGCCGTAATGCCAATATTGCTCTGCGACAACTCCTGGGGGGAGTTGTAGAGAAAAATCTTGATCCGGTTGTAAGGCGTATAGCCCAGCAACTCGGTAATCCGGTCGAACTCCGACTCAGCATACTGCGCCGTGAGGTTGGCAATAGCGTTGCCGTCCTGATAAAAATAAATCTCAAAATTAGAGGTTCGGATCAGTTTCCAGTTGAACTGCCGATACTGAATTCGGTTCTTGCCGAATGTTTCGAGTGACGGATAATTCTGCGCTACTGCCCCCGACAGCAGACCCAGCCACAGGCTCAGGAAGAAGATAAATTGTTTACGCATAGCTAGGCATATAACGAATCGTACCGACGAATATTCACTTCTTTTGGCAATTCCTCGCCGTTAATCAACTGATTGGCAAACTGCCGGGCTAACCACGGGGCCAGCGATACGCCTTTGGTGCCCATCCCGCCAAAAATGCCCACGGCCTCATGCTCCGGGTGCAGCCCCACAAACGGTCGCCGGTCCTGCGTAGAGGGACGGATACCCGCTTGCTGACTCACCACCTCGAACGGCACCTTCAGCAACGCGTGTGCTTTATTCTCTAAAAACTGCCGGGCCGTAGGAGTTGTTTGCCAGTCCAGGTCGTCCCAGGCATAGGTAGCGCCAATTTTGACCAGCCCTTTCCGAACGGGCAGCACAAAAATACCCTGATTCACAATGGCATCGACCGGATAGTGGGCCACGATTGCCGTCAGCAGTTCGCCCTTTACCACCCTATACGGCAAATGAGCAAACAACGGATTCTCGCGGTTTAGCGGGCCTTCACAAAATATAACTTTTTTGACCGTCAGGTCTTCAATCAAGACTGAATCGGGCGAAACAGTGAGCATTTCAGCCGTAACGGCAAGGTCAGCATATTGGCTTTTCCGAAGAAAATACCCTTTGATGATTTTGGTAAACTCCAGCAAGTCAACCCAACCCGACTGCGTAACGGTTAGCCCGCCGAACGGATTCTGGATGTAATCGGCATACATACTTGCCTTATCGGTAGGATTAATATACTGACCAATAGCGGGATCGGCAGCTATGGCAAGGTACTGATTTTTTTCAGCCTCCGAGCGGAATGGGCGATAAATATCGAGGGAATGGAAAAATCGAACGCCCAACTGCTGCTCGATACCGGTGTAAAAGGTATGCAGAAACGGGAATAGTGCGTCGGCCTCCCAGGTGCGTACCAGTTTGCGGCCCGTAAGCGGGTTAACGATACCAGCCGCTACCGCCGAGGCTGCGGGCCGGTCGGGGGCATCAGCCACAATAACCCGGCAACCGAGTTGATCGAGAGTCCAGGCCAGCACCGACCCAGCAACGCCCTGCCCCACAATCAGGTAGTCGGCAGTACTCATTCTTTCGGGATAGGCTGCCCGGCATGGACTTGCCCCGCATGGATTTGCCCGGTATGGCGTTTCTCCGCCAGGCGTTGCTCATCAAGTTGGATTTCCTCGATGCGTTTACGGGCCAGGTCGATCACCCAGTCGATCTGATCGTCCAGGGTCATAAACGAGGTGTCGAGCAACACGGCATCGGGAGCCTGCACCAACGGGCTTTCGGCACGGGTCGAGTCGATGTAATCGCGTTTGCGGAGGTTCGCTACAATATCGTCGAGATTGACGAGTTCTTTTTTAGCCAGCAGTTCAACCTGCCGCCGTTTAGCCCGGATCAGGGTATCGGCGGTCATAAACACCTTCACTTCGGCATCGGGAAACACCTTGGTACCAATGTCGCGACCATCCATTACTACCCCCCGTTTGCGGCCCATTTTCTGCTGCTGGGCCACCATTGCCCGGCGGACATCCACAATGGTACTTACCTCACTGACCATGTTGGAGATGTACATTTTCCGAATCTCGTCTTCTACATTCAGTCCATTCAGGCAGGTTTCGCTGAGACCCGTTTTGGGGTTATGGCTGAACGCAATGTGGATGTGTTCGAGCGCATTGGTAACTTCTTTGGGGTTGGTAGGCGAAATGTGGTTATCCCAAAAATACAAGCTAACCGCGCGGTACATCGCCCCGGTATCAATGTAGGCGTACCCCAGTCGGGCGGCTACAGCTTTCGCCGTGGTGCTTTTCCCACAACTGGAATACCCATCAATAGCAATAACAATCTTGGACATGAAGCGGTCAGTAAGGCACAAAAATACAAAGCTTTCGGGTAGCACCGGCCTCCGGGCCACACTACTCCGGCGAAAACGATAAGCGATTTACCGAATTGGGGCTATGCTGCCGGGACTCATGTTCTTCGCGCAGCAGGGCAAAAATGTGTTCATCGAGGTAGGCACTATTTTTTACGGCCGCCTGCCTATGAATGGCCTCGTGCCGAAACCCCGCCCGCTCCAGCACATACATTGACCCAATATTACCGGCTAACACGCAGGCAAACAGCCGGTTGACATGAAAGTTTTTGAAAATATAGTCGATCGCTACCGGCAATGCCTCCGACATGATGCCCCGCCCCCAATAGTCTTCGCTGAGCCAGTAACCAATTTCGGCATTGTAGCGGTAAATGTCTTCTTTCACGGTGAAACCCACATTCCCAATGGCTTCGCCCCCCACATCGATGGCCAGGTTATTCGGGGTTTGGTACGCCTTGTTAGCCCGCACCCACGACTGTGCATCGCGCAGGGTATAGGGATACGGGAAAAAATCGCGGACGTTGTTCCAGATATGGCGGTTATTGGCATGACGCGACAAGGCTTGCTCATCGCCCTCTGTCCAGGGTCGGAGTCGGCAGGTATTGAGTTGAAACGTCAGCAAGAGTGCATAGGGGTTGTCCCCGAAAAGTAAACAAAGGTTGCCGTGTTAACAAGGAAAGGAAAAGAATGTTAGGGGAGGTGGCCTACTCTTCGATTGCGTGTGGTGGCAAGCCTTTATACCGACTACTATATATAGTCTCAACCTGTGCTGAAAAGGATTCAATCCGCAAAGGTGAATCCTGAATTGGCACTACCGGATTGATTACACCCGTTGTTGGGTTCCACAAAACAAGTGAAATTACCTCGGCCCTATGAGCCGGTTCATCATAACCAATACGTCTTGATAATCGCTCAAGAGTTTGGATGACCGCTGATAAACGTTGCTTAGTAATACATTCCTCTGGTATAATGACCATAAATGCGACAATTGCATGAGGAAAACGAGTATGCACGGTTGTTGCCTCCGTTGCCAAGTCATTAACCATGTTTTGCCAATTTTTCCCCACACTCTTTGTGTCATTTAGTGTCTTTGAATCAAAGACGAAACGCACACCATCAGGCCGATACCCTACGTCAAAATTCTGTGGTCTGACCCCACCAATTATTCTGACGGGGCCTACCTCAACACAGTCTGACTGGCTCGGTATTAATGCTTTGGGGCTAGGAATAACAATTGGAACATTGCCCACCATAACTGCAAGGGCATTTCCAACTGCTCGGTCAAAAACATTACCTAAAGCCCCTGATGAGTACGGAAGTGTTCGCTCAAGCTTACCATTATTATGTTGCCAGGCCTGGCCAAAAGGCAGTAGATCTGCTGATGTGATACTTAACACCGGCATCTTCTGAAGCGAACCCATTAATTTCCAATAAGTTTACGCGATACAGATTTTCGGCCAATTCTACGTTCTGACAGTTTCTGCCAAATTGCTCTAAGGCGTTGGCAGTCAGCCTTATCAATACCCAACTTATCCTGAATAACTCGATCTGTTACTGCCAAAACTTCATTCACCTTTCCAGCCCTTTCGAGTACATCCAATGCGTTTATATCAAGTTTACTATCATTGAAGAAAGGGATGGGCAAATGTCCTGCTTCGCCTGGTTCAATTTCAAGTACTCCTCCACCATAAGACCGACCTAGTATTTCTGTGAAAGCAAATGTCAATACATTATAGAATGAACCCGCCATTTGAGCGGTATCTAATGGCTTTATAACCCGTAACCTGTGTATCGTATCTGTAGAAGTGGCTGCCGTACAATTAGCAACCAGTTTGGGGGCGCGATAAATTTGCCTAAACATAAATGCGTCTGGTGTCCAGATACTGGGTACAGAATACCAGGAGGGGCGAATACGGCATTTATACCCTGTATGTACTTCTTCTGCCTTACCCTTCCGTATGTAGTTTTCAGTAGCTTTGGAAAGCATAGCCGTGGCGGGTATATCCAGTAACCAACAGCCTGCTCCTGTTAACCGTTGGGTTTCATGGTCATTGGAGGTATATAATAAACCAGGTAGTTGGGCGGTACGCCCAACTAAAGGTCTAACACATCCTTGAAGACCACGTTCCTGTACATCAATTTCTCGCTGCACAAAAAATGTGTTATTTCCTGTTACAACCCCAACTTCAACGCGGGCAAAATTATTCAATTTAGGAATATCACTCCGGTTAGCCAGCAGTTGAATTAGCTCAATCTCGGCAGGATCCAAGAAATAAAGTGTCCATTTGTCCCGGGTTTGACTGAGTGGTTTATGGGAGTTACTAATCTGAAACTGTTCGTTTAAAGAAGGCAATTCATTGGCATCCTCCAACTCAACAATATCAATTGTAGGAGCCGCCGAAACACCCCGCTCTGCCAGTAATAAAACAACTTCCTGCTGGATACCGCTAAATACAAGTTTGCGAAATGTTACAATAGTTATGGCCGCGAAATATCGAGCTAAATAAGCACGAGTCTCACTGGCATAACCCACCTGTAGTAGTTCTGCCGGAATAACCATGGCAATTCTCCCCATCTCCTTTAGGCGTTGGGCCGATGCAATTAAAAACGGCACCCAAGCATTTGTTAAGCGATTAGGCTTTAAGCCAGCACAATGCATTTCTGCAAAGGCAAGCTGACGCTGAGCTTCTGGAAACGTTTGAAAACGCAGAA
>JBBQUC010000112.1:0-9773 GCA_038212815.1 Cytophagales bacterium | reverse complement strand
CCGCATGTGCTACGGCAGTTAAGTAAAGCCTATCCGGTGGTGCGATTCCTGAGCTTTTCGCGCAATTTTGGGCATCAGATGGCGCTGCGGGCTGGTTACGACCACGCCCGTGGCCAGGCCGTTATCAGCCTCGATGCCGACTTGCAGCACCCGCCCGAACTGATTCCGACGTTGATTCAGAAATGGCAGGAGGGGTATCAGGTTGTTTATACCGTGCGCCGACCCGACCCCAAGCTCCCCCGGTTCAAGCGCAGTACATCCAAAGCCTTTTACAACCTGTTGCGGGCTGCTTCCGACCTTGATCTGGAAGATGGGGCCGCCGATTTCCGGTTGCTCGACCGCAAAGTGATCGACTCTTTGAAGCAGTTTAAGGAGAACGACCTGTTTATCCGGGGGGTAATCTCGTGGGTGGGTTTCCGGCAGTGTCGGGTGCTCTATACCCCCGCCGAGCGGTATGCCGGGCGCACCAAATATTCATTGAAAAAGATGCTGAAACTGGCGGCAATGGGGATTACCTCCTTCTCCACCAAGCCCCTGTATCTGTCGGTGTTGCTGGGGTTTGCCATGTCGCTGTTTGCGGGCCTGTTTGGAGCCGAGGTGCTATACGAAAAGTACTTCACCAACGCCACCGTATCGGGCTGGACAACCCTGGTGCTGTTGTCGGTGCTGATTGGTGGCATGCAGTTTATTTTGATTGGCATTATTGGGGTGTATCTGGGTAAAACCTTTGTGGAGGTAAAGCAGCGTCCGCCCTATATTATTGGCGATACGAGCGAAATTGATTTGTTTGAGGAGTTAGAAACACGCAATGCCTAACCGTACTATTTTATTTACCGTCGATGTAGAAGAGTTCGATACCGCCCTCGAATACGGCCACGAGTTATCCCTTGCTGAACAGATTGCCGTTTCCACACGCGGACTGCGGCTGCTGGCCGAGCGGTTCGAGCAGGAACACGCCCGTGTTACCCTGTTTACCACCGCCAACTACGCCCTGCACGAACCCGCACTCATCCGGTCGTTGGCCCAGAAACACGAAATTGCCTCGCACGGCTATTACCATACAACCTTTGAACCCGCCGATTTAGCCACGTCTAAATTGGCCCTGGAAACGTTGATTCAGAAGCCTGTTACGGGTTTCCGCCGGGCCAGAATGGGCTTCGTCGATCCGCAGGCGGTGCAACAGGCAGGGTATGCCTATAATTCGTCGCTGCACCCCACCTACATTCCGGGTCGGTATAACCACTGGGGCGAATCCAGAACGCCCTTCAGCGAAGCGGGGGTTTGGCAAATACCCGCTTCGGTAACGCCCCGACTACGGTTACCCCTGTTCTGGCTCAGCCTTAAAAACTTTCCGTTCGCGCTGTATAAATCCCTCTGCCGGCAAACTCTGCTGACCGACGGATTTGTGAACCTGTATGTACACCCCTGGGAGTTTACCGACCTGGCGGCCTACGATAAAATTCCGGCCTACGTGCGCCGACATTCGCACCACGAACTCCTCGACCGGGTTGAACACCTGCTGCACTACCTGCGGCAATTCGGCGACTTTGGCACGATGGGTGAGTTTACGACTCAGTTAGCATGAAGGCCATTCCTCACTATCTTACGCTGCCCCGGTTGGTGGGAATTTACCTGGTGCTGTTATGCGCCGTAGCCGTGCAGAAATACCTGCTAGGGCATTACAACAACTACCTCATGTTTGCGCAGCCGTTTCATAACCTGCTGCTCAACAAGAGTATCTACGGGGTACACCCCGATCTGTACGACGATAATTATAAATACAGCCCCACATTTGCCTGGCTCATGGGACCATTTCATTTCCTGCCCGTTTGGCTGGGGGTTATTCTCTGGAACCTGCTCAATACGGTGGTGTTGCTGCTGGGCGTTTGGCGGTATTTGGGCAATGAACCTGCGGCAGACCACAAACGCTGGGTAGCCCTGCTCATTATTCTGCCCGAAGCCCTCATTACGGCGCAGAACATGCAGAGCAACAACCTGATTGTGGGGGCTATGCTACTCGGGGTTTATTACCTCCGCACTGAGCGGGTTTGGTGGGCGGCTCTTTGCTTTTCACTCTGTCTGTTTTTTAAGTTCTACGGGGTAGGGGCGGCTATTTTCTTTCTGTTTTACCCTAACAAAGTCAGGTTTCTGCTGGCCATGACGGTCTGCACAGCGGTGCTAGCAATAGCTCCTATCACCCTAATTCCGCTGCCTAACCTATTATCGGAATATAAAGAATGGGGGGCGGTGGTGGTCGATAGTAAATTGGGGCTGCTGGTATCGGTGCCGGGTATTCTCGAATCGTGGTTTGGCATGGCCAAGACCGATGCGAATTTACGGCTGGTTGAAGCGGTGGGGATTATGCTGTTTCTGCTGCCCTTTGCCCGGCTACGGCTCTGGAATGATACGCTGTTTCAACGCCGGATGGTGGCGTATTTCCTGTTGTTCGTGATTATTTTCAACAAAATGGCCGAATCGCCCACGTATGTGCTGGCCGTAACGGGCGTGGCCTTGTGGTGGGTGAGTTTAGACCGGAAACAGCCGGTCGATTGGGTGCTGCTGGTGCTGGTGATTATGTTTACCTCGCTCTCGCCCACCGATTTATTCCCAAAGGCGTGGCGGGCAGTATTTGAGGTCTATAATGTAAAAGCTGTGCCGTGTGTGCTGGTGTGGCTGTGCTTACAGCAACAACTCTGGACCATGGGGCCTAGTCAGATAAACACCACATCGTCGATCACCTCCGTACCCATATCCTGATTCACCAACTGGATTACCTTTTGTTTGGCGTTGGCCAGTTCGGAGCGTAGCGGGGCCGACTCAATTTCGATGTAGAGAATCCGGTTGCGTACGTACAGCCGTTTGGTGCGTGAGGCAATGGTTTGTCCCATCATTTTTCCCCAGAATGCCTCGAGATAGGTTTCATTGAACCGCCCCTGCAACTGGTAGGCTTTGAGCAGTTGCGTGATGGCATCTTTCACGGTGGTAACTCCCGCAATGCGGGCAGTCGAAGAGGGGCGGTGTGTAGTTTGCATAGTTAGGTAGGTCTTACAACAAATGTACTACACCGTCTGCCCAAAAGAAATGCGTGCGCACGATTTTATCCAGAAAATAAACGAACGGCCCAAATTTCGACGGAATAGTTGCATCTACGCCGTTTGGGGCTTAAACTTGCACCATCAAGTCAAGGGTTGGCCCCGGTTATGGGTGGGGTCAGTACTGATTTATACAGAAGCGGGGAGAGACCAGGCTCGACAAACCGCTGGCAACCTACCACTCGGCAAGGTGCTAACTCCTGCCCCCAGCAAGGTGCTGGCGGGACATATAAACCATTATGTCAGAGCAGCATCACTTCGATTACAAATACTCATTTCCACTCGAATCCGGTGCTGAACTGCCTGGTTTTCGACTGGCCTACACTACGCGGGGTAGTCTCAACGCCGACCAAAGCAACGTAATCTGGATTTGCCACGCCCTAACCGGCTCAGCCGACCCCGGCGACTGGTGGAGTGGCCTGGTTGGGCCGGGTAAGTTCTACGACCCGGCCCAGCAGTTCATCATCTGCGCCAATGTGCTGGGGTCGTGCTACGGTTCTACCGGTCCCCTATCTATCAACCTGCACACCCGACAACCCTACTACCACGATTTCCCGGCAGTGACCATTCGGGATATGGTGAATGCGCTGGATTTACTGCGGCAGGAGTTGGGCATTGCCCAGATTCATACCTGTATTGGCGGCTCAGTAGGGGGGCAGCAGGCCGTAGAGTGGGCCATTTTGCAGCCCAACCTGATCCACAACCTCGTGTTAATAGCGTCGAATGCGGTTTTCTCGCCCTGGGGCATTGCCTTCAACGAAGCGCAGCGCATGGCCATCGAAGCCGACCCCACCTGGACCGACCGGCGCGACGATGCGGGTATAGCCGGGATGAAAGCGGCCCGTGCGATGGCCATGATCTCGTACCGGAACTACGATACCTACGGGTTTACCCAGGCACTGGATAACAACGAGCAGTTAGATGGCTACAAAGCTGCTGGCTACCAACGCTACCAGGGCGATAAACTTGCCGACCGCTTTAATGCCTTCACCTACTGGACCCTGGCCAAAGCTATGGACTCGCACAACGTAGGCCGCAACCGGGGCAGCATCCTCAATGCCCTGGGGCAGATTAAAGCCCGCACCCTCGCCGTGGGGATCAAATCAGATCTGCTGTTTCCGCCTACCGAGCAGCAGTTTCTGGCCCGCCACATTCCCAATGCGCAGTACGAAGAACTCGACTCCCTCTACGGTCACGATGGGTTCCTGATCGAGTTTCGACCCCTGGCCGGGATTATCCGCAAGTGGCTGGCCAGGGTAGGACAGCCCACGTCTGTGTGGGCGTGAGGGTTGTTTTGCCTTAGTTGCTGAATTGACGCTTACTGGCATTCCAGTTGGCCATTGCCCCACCCGTAAGCACAACCCATTCAGCACGGCACTAGTACCAAAGTCGGCATTGTAAACCACATGGGTACTGTTATCGGTTGTGCTGGCGAGGTCGCCAATTTCGCCACTGAGGGTGCTGCTGGGGTTTCCGGTAACATTGGATCGGCCCGGGCGATACGAATGGTGGGGTAGTCAGTGAACCACAACAGTTATTACCAGAATTTAAAAAAGCCAAAATCAGCCCCTGTCACTAAACCTTTGCAGCTAAAAAGCTGTCTAACCCGTTATAAGTCTTTATAGCAGTTTACTCCTAACCGCGTGGCACTTCTCGACGCATACACACAGCCACTATCGGCAGCTCAGGTGGGGCATCTGCTCCGGCGGGCTACATTTGGCCCCGCGTTCGGGCAGATTAAGTCGTTTACGGGTCAAACGGCTGCGCAACTCGTTCAGAAACTGCTGGCCGATCAGCCTCTGCCTGCTGCTCCCCTTGACCTAACCACCGGGCAGACATTTCATGATCACCCCTTCAGCATGGTCGATGCGGGTAAGAAGGAGTATTACCTGAAAGCGTGGTGGGTGGGGTTGATGCTGAATCAGCCCGCGTCGATTCTCGAAAAAATGACCCTGTTCTGGTCGAATCATTTCGTGACCAACGCCAATACGGTGAACGATTACCGGTTTATATACCGCTACAATAACCTGCTTCGGCAGTACGCGCTGGGCAATTTTAGGGCGTTTGTGGTGGCCATTAGCCAGGACCCGGCCATGTTGCAGTTTCTGAACAGCAACCAGAATGTGGTGGGCAAGCCCAACGAAAACTACGCCCGTGAACTTCAGGAACTGTTTACCGTTGGTCGCAATGGCGGCTATACCGAAGAGGATGTGCGCACGGCGGCTCGTGCGCTGACGGGGTGGACCGACACGGGCTACCGCAATCAGACTAGCTCCGACATCAGTGGGTTTTTCAGGCCCGGCCAGCACGACACAGGCGATAAAACCTTCTCGGCAGCTTATCAGAACACAACCATCAAGGGCCAGTCAGGAGCCGATGCGGGGCTGAATGAATTGCGCACACTGGTGGACATGCTGCTGACTAACCCCGAAACACCCCGCTACATTTGCCGGAAACTTTACCGCTGGTTTGTCAACGCCGAGATTCCGGCCACGATCGAAACCAACGTTATTCAGCCGTTAGCCGACCAGTTCCGGGCAGGTAACTTCGAGATAAAGCCGGTATTGGCCACCCTGTTGCAAAGCCAGCATTTTTACGATACCGCCCTGCAGGGAGCCGTTATTAAATCGCCCCTCGATCTGGTGGTGGGTACACTGCGGTTTTGGGGTACTACCGCACCCGATGCCTCCAAAAACCTGACGGGCTTTTACCAGCTAACGGGCTACCTCTATAACCGCTGTAAAGAACAACAGCAGGATGTGCTGGATCCGCCCACGGTGTTTGGCTGGACAGCTTACTATCAGACCGGCTACTACCAGCAGTGGATAAACGCCAGTACGCTCGGCTTGCGGGGGTATTTCGGCGATCAGTTGACAACTAATGGAGTAAAGCTGAATGGCAAACTGGCCATTGATATACTAGCTCTGGTAAAAACCCTGCCCGACCCCAGCGACCCCGCCAAACTGATGGCCGACCTAACCATGCCCATGCTGGCAGTGTCGCTCACTCCTGCCCAAACCGATTTTCTAATCGACACGGTGCTGCTCAATAACCTGCCCCGCTACGAATGGGGGGTTGAATGGAACGAATACACGCAGAGTCCGAACGACGCGGCTAAAAAACAGGCCGTACAAATGAAACTCACCGGATTGATGCAATACATTTTTCGAATGGCCGAGTATCAGGTGGGATAAAACTACTCCTTACGCCTATTTCTTATGAACCGTCGGACGTTTTTTCAGCATGCAGCCACAGCGGCTTTAGCCCCCGTACTGATAGACGGATACGGCGCAACGGCTTTTGGGAGTGCGTTACCCACCCGGCCTTCGCCGTTTATGCAGGCATTGCTCGAAGTGGCTGACCAAACCGACCGCGTGCTGGTGGTGATCCAGTTGCAGGGCGGCAATGATGGGCTCAATACCGTGATTCCGCTCGATCAGATGAGCGTTTATACTGCCTCCACCTTTCGGGGGAACATTGCCATACCGGAGGCTAAAGTTCTGAAAATGAATAAATACGCTCAAACGGGCCTGCACCCCGCCATGACCGGCTTTCAGCAACTGTTCAACGCGGGTAAGCTCAGCATTGTGCAGGGTGTATCGTATCCATCGCCCAACTTTTCGCACTTCCGGGCCAGCGATATCTGGATGACTGCCGTTGACTCCGACAAAACCTTGACCTCTGGCTGGGCCGGACGGTATCTGGACAAGCGGTTTCCGAATTATCCCGAGAACTTCCCTACCGCAGCCATGCCTGATCCACCCGCCATTCAGATTGGCGCGGTAACGGCTACCTCACTGCTTGGCCCCATCAACTCGATGGCAGTGGTGCTAAGCGACCCCGATACCTTTGCCCGGCTAGTGGGCGACAAGCCTAACGATCCCAAGGGCATTGACGGCAGCAGTTATGCCGGTAAGCAGATCGACTTTATCAGGCAGCAGCAGGTCAGTTCGGTTAGCTATGCCGGGCAAATCAAAGCCGCTGCCGACAAGGGCAAAAACAGCATCACCTACCCCACCAGCAACCCCCTGGCCGACCAGCTAAAGATTATTGCCCGGCTCATCAGCGGTGGATTGCAGACCAAGCTTTATTACGTAACTGTGGGCGGTTTCGATACCCACGCTAGTCAGGTAGATGCCACCAGTACCAGTACAGGCACCCACGCCAATTTGCTGCGCCAGCTTTCCGATGCCGTGTTTTCGTTTCAAAATGATCTGGCTCAGCTAAAACTCGAAGACCGGGTGGTAGGAATGACCTTCTCGGAGTTTGGTCGGCGGGCTATCTCTAACGGTAGCCTGGGCACCGACCACGGCACCTCGGCCCCGATGTTTATTTTCGGCACCGCCGTAAAAACCCAGATGGTAGGCCAAAATCCAAACCTGCGCGACCTGGATAACAACAACCTGAAAATGCAGACCGATTTTCGGCAAGTGTATGCCGCCATTCTCGAAGACTGGTTTGGTGCCAGCGTGGCTACGGAAACGTCCGTGCTGACCCGCGATTTTCCGGTGGCTCCCGTGTTTAGGGTTACCCAATTAGTAACGGGCACAGAACCAACTGCTGAACCAACGGCTACCCTCTACCCAAACCCGGCATCGGGCGCAGTGATGCTTGAGTCGGACTGGCTGGAGCCGGGGGTTAAATCCGTACAGGTGTTCGATATGCAGGGGCGACAACTATCGATTTATGCCGCACAGCCAACCGCCCGCCAGCTTCGGTTCGATGTGAGTAATCTGCCTATGGGTACTTACATAGTACGGGTAGAAACGGGGACGGGCCTGCTTACCAAGCGATTGGCCGTGGTGCGGTAGCTTACAGTAGCTACTTGTTCTTTAGCTTTTTGAGGTCATCCAGTGTCCCTTTAATGATAGTTTTCACCCGGCTGATATCATCGGCGGATGGGTGTTCTTTCATACTGGTATGCCCCGAAAAATCAATCTGAAATGGCGTGTCTTTCTTGTCGAAAAGATACTTTGGCAGAATGCTGAGTGTGTTGCCCGGCTTTATGGTTATGGGCAGCTTATACACGGTAATATCTTGCTTTCGGATAAGGATAGGGCTTGCCTGTTCACCGTCGGCAAGGAGTTTCCCGGCGATAGTGACCGAATAGTGGCTGTGACTCATGTAAAATGGGAACTTATTTTTATTGACCACCCGCATCGTCACGGCTACATCAGTCCGTTTGAGACCCAGTTTGCCCAGGTCAATATCCTGCACCTTTGCTTCGGGAATATAAAACGTGGGGAGTTTTCGATTGACCACAATCTTCACAAACTTATTGCCTGCAATGGGCACATCCGTCTGAAACGTAGCTTCCATGCGGTAATCGGTACTGTCGATGTCTTTCTTGTCGAGGGTTTTCAGTACATCTTCCAGCCGCTTATACAGCACCCGAACGGGCAGGGTAAGTTGAACACTATCATTGGCCTTAACCGTAATAGGTTTTTTCCAGGCATCGGCCACCACTTCCCGGTTGGCAATGAACACCCGGTAGGCCAATTCCCGTGCCCGAAACGTGACCGGCAGTGGATTGGCGATGCCTGTCGACACCGTCACCGTCATTGCGTCCGGCCCAATATCGCTGATGTTCATCTGCCGCATGGTAAACCGGGGCAGCAGCGGATTGCCGTTGTCTGGAGTTTGTTGTTTGACCTTGTTATACCAAATATACGCCCCCAGGCAACCTATCAGCAGCAGGCCGAGGGCAATGATCCATCCTTTTTTCATACCGTTGATTCTTTTGGTAATCGAATAAACTCAATTAGCTCAGTTGTGGCGGTAAAATGATAGCGAAATGAGATAATGGGTCAGAAAACCTCTTTTGCGGCCTCGCTATCGAGCCACACCTGAGCGTTGGGATGCGTTTGGATAATACTAGCCGGGAACTGCTCGGTAACAGGGCCGTGCAGAGCCTCTCTGACTACCCCCGCCTTTCGGGCACCATTGGCCATCAGAATCACCTCGCGGGCCTCGGTCAGGTGCTGCAACCCTACCGTAATTCCGGTTGTCAATGTGGTTGACTCCGAAAAATATTTTTGCCCTACGGTAATGGTCATTTCGTGCAGGTCAACTACGTGAGCACGTAACGAGAACGGGGTGCCAGGTTCATTGAGGGCAATGTGGCCGTTCATGCCAATGCCTACCAGCAGCAAATCGAGGCTACCATGCTGGGCAATAGCCGCATCGACGCGCTGGCATTCCTGAGCTAGATTAGGGCTTTTCGCGTCGAAATACACAATCTGATCCGGGCGAAGCTGGAGAGGGGCGAATAGGTCGCGGTAAAGATAAAACGAGCAACTGCCGGGGTCGGTGGGGCCAAAGCCTACCCACTCATCAAGGCCAATAAACGTGCATTGACTAAAATCGGCGCGGCCTTCGCGGGCCAGGGCTACCAGTGTGTGAAAAACACCGATGGGCGTTTCGCCGGAGGCCAGACAGAGCAGGGCAGTGGGCTTTTGGGCTACTAGTCCGGCAATATGGCTGGCGGTGTGTTGACAGAGGTGGTCATAAGTTGGGAACTGACGTAACTGCATACTGGTATTTAGTGAGATAAGCCACAAGTATCGTAATTTTTTTATTCACACCGTCTTAATATGTACCTTTGCGGTACTTAGAATCTATGAAAATTTGGGATCAGGTCCGGCAACTGCTTTTTCCGGGAACAGCCAATGGGGCTGATTT
>JBBQUC010000111.1:0-9898 GCA_038212815.1 Cytophagales bacterium | reverse complement strand
TAATTCAACTGCCTGATTTAGCTCTTCGACCGACAGTTTGTACCCGCGCCGTTGTACCCGTTTATCAAGCTGATTGCTCAAATTTACCAGTACTATTGATAAGGGGCGAAACACAAATACGCCAATCTGAGCCAACAAGGCAGTTTGTCGGGCCACGGCCAGGTGATGCTGATTCGCATATGCCTTCGGAATGATTTCGCCAAAGAGCACAATGGCCAGGGTCGTGACCAGAATAACCCCACCAATCAGCCAGCCCGATTCATGCACCGACTCGGAGACCTCCCAGGTTACAGCCAGCACAATAATGACCAGGGCTATATTGAGTAAATTGTTGAAAATGACCAGCGAAGCTAGCAACCGCTTAGGTCGTTCGAGCAGTTGTGCAATGCGCCTATCGGCCAGTTGAGTGCTATCCCGGCACAGCAGGCGATCATCGGGGGAGAGGGAGAAAAAGGCCGCTTCAGCGGCAGATACCAGGCCAGCCAGCAGGAGCAGGCAACCCACAACGGCAATGTAAGGGCCGTATAAATGGAGATAGGTGCCCCAGTCGTTACCAACCAGAAGCACCTGTCGAGAGAGCGGATCACCAGGGTCCATACATATCATTTAGAACGGTAAATCATCGTCGCCACCGTTGTTTTGAAACGATGCCGGGGCCGCTTTTTGCGGAGCCGGACGATTGGCGGCTGGGGCCGTCTGTGCACGGGGAGCAGCGGCCTGTGGAGCCTTTTGGGCAGGAGCGGCCTGCTGGACGGGTTGCTCCCGATACTCATCGGAGTCAGGCGCACCACTGGGGCTGCCCAACAGTTGCATGGTGCTGGCCCGCACACGCAGGGAGAACCGCTCTTTGCCTTCTTTGTCCGTCCAGGTTTCGGTCCGCAACCGCCCTTCAATATAAACTGGGTTTCCTTTTTTGAGGTATTTTTCTGCTACTTTAGCCTGCTCATTCCATAACTCTACCCGAAACCACTCCGTTTGCTCGACGCGCTCGTTATTGCGGTTTGTGTATTTTTCCGTAGTCGCTACGTTGAAGGTAGCTACCACATTCCCGCCATCAAAATAACGAACTTCAGGGTCGGCACCCAGGTTGCCAATCAGAATTACTTTGTTCAAACTTGCCATCGATCTAGTTGTTGCAGGTGTCCCTTTCACACCCGGTTTAAGGAGGTTAAAGATACTGAACTAAACCGATTTATCCAAACGTGCGGGCAAAATAATTGTCGATTAAAACGGGTTTTGGCAAGTGGTTTACCCCGTCAATCGTGTACCAGTCGAACCCGGCTGGCAAGGCTACCAAACTATCTCCAGGCAGCACAATTTGGTAAAAAAGGGCATTAATTCGCTGATGCGATAAGAGTTGCCGACTCACCACTGGCGGTGCCGTCAGTATAGCCCCTGCTACCAGCTCAGTCATGTCGGTCAATAGCGGTAGTTCGTGGAAGGTTAGCTTGGGTTCATCGGTTTCGATGAGGTAAAATTCGTACAGATTCTGCCAGATGTCTTTCGACCTCCGTTCGTGCAGGGCTATTTGCCCGCCCCGGCAAAACACCAGGTATTGAAAATACCGATCCCGGACGGGAGCTTTTTTGGCCTTAACGGGCAATTGGTGCTGGCGACCCGTTTGGTACCCCTGACAGTGAGCCTGCATCGGACAAAGAAGGCAATCGGGGGCTACGGGCGTGCAATGAATGGCGCCAAACTCCATGATCGCCTGGTTGTAGGTAGCCGGGTCGGCAGCGTATTGGATCAGTTGAGTGGCCAGAGCAGCAAATGTCTTTTTAGCTCCGGTTGTGGTAATATCTTCGGTAATGTCAAAAACCCTGGCCAGCACCCGATACACGTTCCCATCGACCACCGGTACACGCTCGCCAAAGGCAAAAGAGGCAATGGCGGCTGCGGTATAGTGTCCAATACCTTTCAGGGTTAGTAACCCTGCGTAATTGCCTGGAAACTGCCCATTGAGCGCGGTGGCAATGTGCCGGGCAGTTTGGTGGAGGTTACGGGCGCGGGAGTAGTAGCCGAGTCCCTGCCACAGCCGAAGCAGGTCTCGGTCGCTGGCCTGAGCCATATCCTGCACGGTAGGGTAGGCCGCCACAAACCGTTCATAATAGGGCATTCCCTGCGCCACACGGGTTTGCTGAAGAATCACCTCAGAGAGCCAAATCCGGTATGGGTCGCGGGTATGCCGCCAGGGTAAATCGCGTTTATGGCGCTCATACCACGGCACCAGAATGGAGGCAAATGCAGCTGTTAGGGGAGTCAATAGGGTAGTATAATTACTCAAAATAAATTCAAAAACAGACCGTTACGTATAAAAAAGAAAAGACAACCTTTTAAAGTTACGCGGAAAATGGTACCTTTGTCTTCCTTTTTAAGGAACTCATAATTTTCAACAATTCAGTAAACGCTAAAGTTTAGTAAAGTCGTGACGAAAGCAGACGTAATTGCCGAAATCTCGGACAAGACCGGGATTGACAAAGCAGATGTGACGCATACGCTGGAAACCTTTTTCACCGTAGTTAAGAACTCGCTGGCCGACAATGAAAACATTTATGTGCGTGGGTTCGGTAGTTTCATCAACAAGAAAAGAGCCAAGAAAGTAGCGCGTAATATCTCTAAGAATACCGCTATTGTGATTGATGAGCACTACATCCCCAGTTTCAAGCCTGCCAAGATTTTTGTTGAGCAGGTAAAAACCAGCGAGAAGACCCAAACGGTTGCCTAAGCAACCCCGGTTTAGTTTGTGTTGAGTGCCTACCGATGAAAAAATCAGCCCTGCTTATTCTGATTGGTGCAGCCGCCTTAACGGTTGGTCTATACAGTCTACCCAAAGTGGTGGTTCAGAATGAGAATAAGCGTCTGACAACCACATCGGAAACGCGCTCAACACAAATTCCGGGGAGAGCAACCGGACCTGCGGGTAAGTCACAAAATGGAGTAACGTCCGGTGGCAGCAAGGCTACAGACCACGCGGCTAGTCTTACCCCTGTTCAGCAACGGCAGCTAGATGGTCTGCACCGACAGTTGGCTGTTGCAGCGGCCACTGAACGGCCGGCAGTTGCGGAACAACTCCTGGCGTTTTTTCGCTCGGTCAGCAAATTTGACAGTGCGGCTCATTATGCCGAGATGATCGCGCAGGCCAACCCCAGCGAACGTAACTTACTGCGGGCAGGTGACACGTACTATGAGGCATTCGGGTTTGCCATTGATGAGCAAAAATCGGCTTATCTAGGTCAGAAAACCCGTGATCTGTACGCCAGTGTACTAGCTAAAGACCCCAGTTTGCTGGGAGCCAAAGCCAACATGGCCATGACCTACGTGAATACCCAAACGCCCATGCAGGGAATTATGCTACTACGCGAGGTATTGCAGGAAGACCCAACGAATGAATTGGCCTTGTTTAATCTGGGCCTGCTGTCCATGCGGTCAGGGCAATTTACTAAAGCCATCGAGCGATTCCGGCAAATTCTGGTGAATAACCCTACGAGCCGGAAAGCGCAGTTTTACCTCGGTGTTAGCCTAGTTCAGGCTGGGCAGAAAGCTGAAGCCCGGAAAGTGCTGGCCAGCGTAAAGGCGGTTGAGAAAGACCCCCAAATTCAGGCCGCTATTCGGGAATTGGAAGGAGAATTAAATGAATAGTGGATATATGTCTATCGCATAATGGATATTCATCCACTCTGTATTATACGCTATTCACTGGTCATCATACATTAAAAAAACACATTTTTCATTCTTTAACATTCTACACGTATGCCCTGCGGTAAAAAACGGAAACGGCACAAGATTGCCACCCACAAACGGAAGAAACGGCTCAGAAAGAATCGGCACAAGAAAAAATAGGTTGTGGTTTGTAGTTAGTGGTTTGTAGTTAGCTGACGCATCCCTACAGACCACAAACCGCAAACCCTATTAAAGCCCTGCCAATTGCTGGCATGGCTTTGTTGTATGTAACCATCCGCCATTCTAACCGTGTATTCATCTGGTGAGTAATGAATTAATTATCAGTTCAACTCAACAAGGTGATCGGATTGCACTCTTGCAGGACAAGAGGCTGTTAGAGTATCATCTTGAAGAGGCAAATAGCAGTTTCACCGTCGGGGATATTTACCTCGGTACGGTCAAAAAACTAGTGACGGGCCTTAATGCGGCTTTTGTTGATATTGGCTACGAGAAAGACGCGTTTTTGCACTACCTCGACCTGGGGCAGCACATCGAGTCGCTCAACAAGCTCACAAAAGACGTTATCGCCAAACGCGTTACCTCCGGCAAGCTCGCCAATTTTTCGATGGAGCCGGATATCGACAAACTTGGGAAAATTGATAAAGTTCTGACTAAAGGCCAGGCCATTCTGGTTCAGGTCGTTAAAGAACCGATTTCAACAAAGGGGCCACGCTTATCCTGCGACATTTCTATTGCTGGCCGCTATCTGGTACTGGTGCCCTTCTCCAACTCGGTTAATCTGTCCAAAAAAATAACCGATAAAGCTGAACGCAACCGCCTGCTGCGACTTATGTCGTCGCTCAAGCCGCAGAACTTTGGCGTTATTGTCCGCACGGTAGCGCAGGGCAAAGACGTTGAAGAACTCGACCGCGACTTGCAGGCATCGGTTGCCAAGTGGGAGCAAGCCATGACCGCCCTCCGCGATGCCAAGCCACGCGACCGCGTACTGGGCGAGATGAACCGGGCATCGTCTATTGTCCGCGACATGCTGAATGAATCGTTCGACAGCATCACGGTTGATACCCGTGAGAGTTTCGACGATATAAAGCATTACATTCATGCCATTGCGCCCGAAAAAGAGAAAATCGTTAAGCTCTATTCGGGTAAAAACAAGGTGTTTGAAGCACTCGGCCTCGAAAAACAAATCAAGAGCCTCTTTGGCCGGTCAGTGAGTTTACCGGGTGGTGGGTATCTGATTATCGAGCATACCGAAGCCCTGCACGTTATCGACGTAAACAGCGGCAATAAATCAAACTCTGAGGAAGACCAGGAAGCTACTGCCATCAGTGTCAACCGGGAAGCAGCCAAAGAGATAGCCCGGCAGTTGCGCCTGCGCGATATGGGCGGAATTATTGTGATTGACTTTATCGACATGAAGAAGGCCGAAAACAAGAAATTGATTTTCGACCTGATGCGCGATGAGATGCGGGGTGACCGGTCGAAGTTTACCATTCTGCCCCTGACCAAATTTGGGCTGATGCAGATTACGCGTCAGCGCGTACGGCCCGAAATTAATATTGTTACCCGCGAGGTATGCCCCACCTGTGGGGGTACTGGCACCATTCAGGCCAGTGTGTTAGTGACTGATGTAATTGAGAATAACCTCGATTACATGCTGACTAAACAAAACGAACGCGGAGTTCAGATACTAATGCACCCGTTTCTGCACGCCTATTTTACCAAAGGTTTCCCCTCCCGACAGATGCAGTGGTTGATGAAGTATAAAACCTGGGTAACCCTCGTTAAGGATAGTTCGCTGGGTATTACCGATTTCAAGTTTCATAATAAACAGGGTGAGGAAATAGAAGTTAGTCCGGTGGCCTAACCGTTTTCCGGCTCAATACCCTAAAATAGCCCCATCAGTTGCTGAAGGGGCTATTTTTATAGGTTTCAACAAAGAATTTCTTTCTCGACCAACTCACCAAAAAGCGCATCCCCTACTAGCTCAGCCACCAATGGTTGCCCCGCTAGATCGGTTAATAAATCGCGCAGGTCAGGTGATATCTCGTACGTTTCGAAGGATTGGCGGTCGAAAAGCACGGGGCTATCGGCAAAATCGCAGAGGGTATACCGCTCCTGATTAAAGACCGGGCATTGCGGTACGCGCCGATTACCAGATAGCTGCGAGGCTGGTAGCTTCAGAAATCCGTGCAGGTAGTTCCACCCTTCCCACTGGCTGGGATAACGATTTAGGTACGGCCAAAACACATCATACAGTCGCTGCATCACTGTTTGACAGTATGTGTCGCGGTCAGGGGTATTATCGGGGGTCATGTCCGGCAAGAACTCCATCACATTCAGTAAGTCAGGCTGCCGGTAGCTGATTACCGGCACAACGGCCACTTTGCTGAGGTACGATAAATACCCAACGCCCTTGCGGGCAAGCACCTCGCATGGCCCAAACTGTAAGGTAGCAAACTTATCGGCCTCACCCGGTTGCGGAGCCGTTTCGGGGCTACCATCCACATAAACAATGAGCGATTTCCCAGCTTTGAGCGCACGCAACACCACCATAACTGCCGATGGACTACCGACCTCTACCAGGCTGAAACTGTTTTTCAAATCACGTTGCTGCCGAAGAGCCTCAATGTGAGCCATCAGTTTAGCCCCCTGGGTTCGGTGCATTTGGCTACCCACCAGTAGCACACAATCGACTCCCCGGCGGAATAGCACACTAGTAAGTAACCGGTACGAACCCAGGTGATAGGTACAAAAAATACGTGCCTGGCCCGGTACAATGGCCGCTTGGTGGTCTCCCTGCAGTTGTACCACATCGCCCGCCCCCAAAAACGCCTGATCGAATCCCGTAAAGACCTGATTCAAGAGTGCTTGGTGAAAAAGTGGCTCGTGTTGATAGCGGGCAATAGCGGGCAGCAGGTGGCTAATCGTAGCCGAGAATGTAGTAAATTTAGCCAGATACCCCTGCTCCTGCTGTAGTAAAATCTGCTCGAACTGCCGCTTACAGTGGAGTAGTTCACGCTTGTATTGCTGGTGTACCCCGTGTCTGACCATCGGTTCTGTTAGCTTAATGAAAAAGTACGAGGCACATTAACAGTTGTGAATGGATAATAATCTTCACAGCATCTTACCAGAGACATTAGCTTCAAATTAGTCGATACTTCGTTTTTTGCTGATTTTACTGCCTGCTGTGTAGCCCGTAATTGATTAAGTGTAAATTGCTTTTTCATGGTCGTATCTTTTAGACGTTTTAGCTTAATACTGCCAAAAACTTACTGGCTGGTACGCTAGTTGATACAACAAAGGTAAAGGGGAGGCAGACGGGGGTCAATCGGCAAAAAGTTTCAAAAATGACCGTTGGCGTAGTCAATTTTTACTACTACTTTAGCCTACCCAAATAGCCCTTGGTAGCCATGAACGAAGTAATATTAAAGCGAACATTCCTGACTAAGCCTCTCAATAGCATTGGGATGCTGGTTGGAGTTGCTCTGTTTTTTGAGGGATTTAGCTGGGCTACTGCCTTTTCCTTTAAGATAGAGCGTGTTCAGGCATTTGGAGGAGGTATGGCTTATGCGGGTATGTGGTTAAAAAACATTCTTATGCCAGAAGCTTGTACGTTACTGATTCTGGTTGCAGTCATTAACCTATACCATAAACTTCTCCGGCTGCATACCCTTGAGCTAAACTGGCGGTCGCTGGTTCGGTATCAATTAGTTATGTTACCTCTGTTTTGCGTGGCGTTTTTTATTTTTAATCCCTTTACCCAAACGGTGCGGTTTCTGCTGGAGTCTTTTCCCCAGTATACCGGAAAAAATTACTGGCAGGAGGCTATCCTAAACAGTTACACTTTCAGAATATATATCCTTTACCTCATGCCTATTACACTGCTTGGCTACTTGGCAGTGAATACGTCACTTGTTATGGACTATATGGCTCAGCAGGCAACGGTTGAGCAAGCCTTACATCTGACGGCCAACCAGTCTGCCCTATTAAAACAACCTACGGTAGCGGTGGCTCCGGTTCCAGGGCAACCGGTTTATCTATCGACGTTGAAGGGGCGTAACCAGAATGCTCAATATGGCGAAACACTCATTACGACCAGTGAGTGTTGCTGTTTTTTGAAAGAAGACCGTACCTATTTTGCCGTACAGGATAGTGGGCGTTTTGGCATACTTAAAACCCTGAATGAACTGGAGGCTGAGTTGGACCCAACCCTATTTTTTAGAGTTAATCGAGGAGTAATCATCAATCGCAGTACGGTACTGGGTATAAGTCACTGGAAACAGGGGAAGTACCTCATTAACCTAAACTGCCCCTGCTTTTCATCACTAGTATTACCCCGCACTCGTCTGGCTGAATTTAGAGCCTGGCTGGCCGGTTACCCAGCCAGTCCGTTGCCTGGTAATCACCCCTTCGACGATGAACAACTGATTCCCAGCATGATGGATAAGCCGATGCCTTTACAAATGATGCCGGATATGCAGGCTGTACTGCACTAACTGCCGACAACTGTCAATGCCTAATTTATGGCTAATGTTTACTTTATGATTGGCCAGCGTCCGGTAGCTGATGTGCAAATGCTCCGCAATTTTGTCACCACCAATGCCCTGCGCTACCAGCCGCAATACCTCACGCTCCCGTTTCGATAGCTTGCTCAGTTGCCGCCGGGTCTCGTCCGGCAAAATGTCTACCCCATAATTTTGAAGCATCGCCATAAATCCGCTGCTGTAAAAACACCCTCCGCTGCTTACCGTTTGGAAACACCGATACAATTCGTCGAGACCATCGGTAGCATGTAAAAACCCAAAGAAACCTGCCTGCATAGCTTGCCCCAGAAATCGCAGGTCGGGCTGATGAGTGTAGAGAATAAACTTCGTGGTTCGGTTATCAGTCCGGGCCTGCTGCACCAGGTCGAAACTGTTTCGGCCCGACAGGTCGGCATCCAGAATAACACATTGCGGTTGTTTGACCTGAATCTGGTGTAGCGCATCATCCAGTTCTGTTGCTCTACCCACCACATTATACCCCTGCTCTTTCAGCAGTTGACAAAGCACTTCGCCGGTAAATACTGCCGACTGAGCAACCAAAATCGAAAACTCCCGACGACGTAGTGTAAACACTTTTGACGTATCGGTTTTAATTGATTCCTGATTCATAAAGAGACCTGTTTTGTACCTGTCTCAATCTACAATTTGAATAGGGTGAGGAGTAGGCCGCATGTCTGAATCGACAACTTTCATGTCTGAATCGACAAACAAAGTTTGCTTCTTCCAATTTTGTTTGTCGATTCAGACATGAAAGTTGTCGATTCAGACATAGCGGCTTGTTTTTTCGATGTTACCAGCCGATGTTTCGAGAAAAATTTCAATCGGTCAATTCTCGGCATTTTATGAACAACAACGAAACAGCCAACCCCGAAGCCGAATTTGCCATCCATGAGTGGATGCAGGCCACACTCGAGTTTCAGCAAAATTATTACCAGCTTGAGGCCGCTATTGAACGCTGCCAAACACCCTCGCTCAAACTAGCCAAAGCCCAGAGCGAAAAATTAAAGAAGCTCAACGATTTGCAGGACAACATGGGGGATGTACTCGTGACCCTACTCGTCGATTTTGATACGCCCCTGCTGGCATCTGCCCAAAAGGGAGCTAAACATGAGCAATTGCTACTGCACGCCCGCGTCATCCGCGACATCAACCAGCAGGTGATGAACGAACTTCCCTGGCTCACCAACAACACGGTGGCTACAGCCTGATTAACCCGAAATAACGGTGCCGAGGAGTTTGGCAATCTCTACATCGACGCGCTTAAAATGCATGTAGTCCTGCATGAGCCTATCCGACTCGTCGGCATCTTTTGTTTCGCGGATACGTTGCATGAGGTGAGCCATGCGGCCCTCGGCAATGACTTTCTTGAGTCGGAGAATATTGCCGTAAGCCGCCCCGGCCAGTATATCAATCTCATCTTCGCGGGGTACAATAATTTCGTGTTTCAGCCAGTTCTGGCTGATCTCGTAGCGGGGAGTGGTTAGATGGATAGCCTCGCGCTGAATGGTTTCGTCAGGATCGCGCATCAGGTGTTCGGGGGTCAGAATCTGGCCCTGCATAAACCCTTCCCGAAATAAGGTCAGTATCTGGTTGTAGGGCGGAGTTTCAAACTGAATCTCGCCCAGTTCACTCAGTACGTAATGGCATAGAGAGATGCCCGGCTCCAACTCCCG
>JBBQUC010000110.1:0-10007 GCA_038212815.1 Cytophagales bacterium | reverse complement strand
CACGCCCCGGCTGCGCTTAATTACGGCGGCAAAATCGGCATGAGCATCGCCCTCGGTAATGCCGTAGTCGCTAGCGTGCTTGATATATTCGAACACCTGGGCCGATTTGAGCAGAGCTTTGGTTGGGATACAACCCCAGTTCAGGCAAATACCACCGAGGCTTTCGCGCTCGATTATGGCGGTTTTCATGCCTAGCTGCGAGGCCCGGATAGCGGCCACGTAGCCTCCCGGCCCGCTGCCCACAACAATTACATCGTACGTTGATGCCATTATTTTTGGTTGATTTTTGTCGGTTTTCGCCCGTAAAGGTAGGGCGAAAAGTTGATACCGAGCCAGGCCCAAAGAGTCAGGTGTAGGACAAGTCTACTCTGGCAAACCCTGAATCCCCTAAAGGCGACTTTGCTCGTGCTTGAACAAAGTCGCCTTTAGGGGATTCAGGGGGTTTGGCAACCTACTTTGCCACCAACACGGCTGGCAGGAGGTAGCCATACAGCCGGGTGGCTACCAGGGCGTTCGTGGCACCGCTGAATTCTCTGGCCTGAGTCACGTAGCCAGTGGTGTTGAAGACATACGTAAAAAAGCTTTTATACTCAACCTGGCCGGTTATGAAATCGGTTAGGGTAAGCTGCTGCACCAAATGCTTGCTGGGCGTACCAAAAATAGGCAGGCACGGGTCGGGCGGAACCACGTCTGGCAGGTGTATGCACGGGATAATCGCGTTGGGCAGATAAGGGTCAGGCGGCACCAGGGAAGGCTGGTAGGGGTCGGGTGGAATCCCATAAAACAGGTTCGAGAAGTCGGCATTCAGGGGAGACCGATCATCCAGCAACGGCGTGTCTGTGGGGCAATCATCAGGCGGGTTATGATCGGCGGGCGGGTTATGGAGGCTATAGGTAAAGTCGATTATATCGGTGGCCGCACCCGTCCCGTCAATCATCGCTGCCCGGCTCAAATCGCCCCCCACGCTGTAGCTATAGTTAATTTTGAACCGGCTGTTTTTATCAGCCCGCGCTGCCAACTGACCCAGGGTGTTGTAGGTATAAGTCCACGCTGATTCAACCCCCGTTCGGCTATTGCCATACCATACGTGCCTCGACTCGATGCAGCGAAGGTTTGGATCGATTAAAAAATTGATAACTCCCACCAGGGTAGTGCCGCGATAGGATTTGGCGGTAATTAGCCCCGGTCCATACGTGTAATAAACATTGTCGGCCGGATAAACCACCGGGCCGGGCGCATAGGTGGCCCGCTGAAGCCGCCCGTCGCTCTGGTAGGTCAGGGTAGCCTGCCCGTGTCGGATAAGAGTGGCTCCCACCGCAGCCACCCTGGCCTGGGCAGCATTGGGGGTATTGGCCAGATGATCTGGCGAAAGAAGGGTTTTGTCCTGACACCCTGTCAGGCTGACCGACGCGGCTAAACTAATGCCTGCGGTTAATTGTCGAAAAAAGGGGTTCATGAATCCTGTTGTTTGGATAGATAGCCGAATCAATGCCCGGCTGATGGCAGCATACTGTCTGTTAATGACAGGGCAAAGCTGGCTGGCTCACCATTGGCAAACAACCCCCAATGAATAACTGGCGGCTATGACTGCATAACTCTCGCCATAGGAGTGATAGTTGGCAGTACCCTTTTCTCCAAAAAGGGTTAGAAATTCGGCAAACGTGGACGGTGTAAAAAAAACTCGTCCTGCACAGTGTTCTAGCGAATACTGTGCAGGACGAGTTTTTACCGTACTCCCAAACATACCCTACCGCGCTCCCGGCGGGCAATGCTCCAGCAGGTACTGCGTATAGAGTGTGCGCAGGTGCTGCGAGGTGCCAGGCCCTTCCGAAATGCTGTGGGTGCGGTTGGGGTACGCCATAAGCTGGAATTGCCGATTATATTTCACCAACTCGTTAATCAGCACCTCGGCATTGTCATAATGCACGTTATCGTCGCCGGTGCCGTGAATGTAAAGCAGGTTACCGCGCAGGTTTTTAGCGTAGGTAATGGGCGACCCGGCCACAAAATCGTCGCGGTTTTCCTGGGGCAGGCCCATGTAGCGTTCCTGATAAATGTTATCGTAGAACAACTGGTTACCCACGGCGGCAATGGAGATACCCGTTTTGTAAATCTCCGGGTACTGAAACATCAGGTGCAGCGTAGTGGAGCCGCCGCCACTCCAGCCCCATACTGCCACTCGACTGGTATCGAGGTATTGCCGCTGACTCAAGAGTTTTTTAGCCCCCATTGCCTGGTCACGGATGTTGATGCGGCCAATTTGCCGGTAGATGCTTTTGCGCCAGGTGGCCCCTTTTAGGGTGGGAGTACCCCGGTTATCGAGAGCGACGTAGCAATAGCCCGCTTTGGCCATATCGCCATTGAAGAGCCGGTTGAACCCTGCAACATAGGTATCGTTGGTAGTGGTCGATGCCGGTTCGCCATAGACATGGAAAACCACGGGGTACTTTTTGGTGCTATCGAATGGGGCAGGTTTCACCATCCAGCCATCCAGCATTACGCCATCGTCGGTAGTAACGGTGAAGAACTCCATGTTGCGGGCAGGGCCATTTCCTGCGGGGCGACCCGTAGCCCGGATGGGCTGGTGGTTGGGCAGGCTCACAAAATCGGACTGGGGCGGTACGGTATGGCTGCTGAAACTATGCCGTGCCAGCCGCCCACCGGGGGCAATGTCGTAACTATGGGTGCCGGGCTGATTCTGGGGCGACAGCGGTTCGAGTTGACCTGACCCATCGAGCCGGATACGGTAACCATAACGTTGGGTGGGGTTTTGGGGCGAGGCCGTAAGGTAGGCATAGCCCGTAGCCTCGTCGATTAGTTCGAGCGTGGCCATATCGTAGGGGCCGGGGGTGAGTAATGTTTCCTGCTTGCCATTGCGGCTTAGTTTATACAGGTGCCGCCAGCCGTCTTTCTCCGATACCCACAAAAACGATTTCCCCCCATCGACCCACTCCCAGCCGGTCGGGTCATCGGCCCACCGGGCTTTCACGTCGATCCAGGCTTTATCCGTTTCGGTATAAATGGATTGCACGGCTCCAGTAGGCTGAGCCACAAATAGGATGCTCTCGTTTTGCTTGCGATTTAGTTGCTGCACTATCAGTTCATTGCCCGTTGGGAACCACTCCATGCGGGGCAGGTAATGCTGCTGCGGGTCGCCAGGGATGCGGAGCCAGGTAGTAGTCCCGCCCGATGCGCTCACCACCCCAATGCGGGTGGGCGATGGGCTTTCGCCCACTTTGGGGTACTCTACGGGCACCACGTGCGAGTAAATAGAATCGGTGGTGTTGAGCATCAAATAATCGCGGATGTGGGTAGCATCGACCTGCCAGTAGGCAATATGGCGGCTATCGGGACTCCACCGGAACCCATCGCGGCAATCGAACTCCTCCTCATATACCCAGTCGAAGGTGCCGTTAATCCGCTTGCGGGTGCCGTCGATGGTGAGTTGGGTTACATTGCCCGTTGCCACCTCTTCGGCATACAGATTACTCTGGCTTACATAAGCTACACGCTGCCCGTTGGGCGATAACTTGGCGTACAGCAGCGACTGCGCCGGGCGGCTTTTGCCTATTTGCCGCAGTTGAGCGGTTTTTCGGTTCAGCAGGTAATAATCGCCCCGGGTATTGTACCGCCACACGCGGGCCGTGTTGGTGAAAATCAGTACCGAAGCCGAGTCGGCAGAAAAGGCAAAATCGGCCACCTCCAGCGAACTGCCATTGTTGGTTAACTGGGCTTTTGGCACCAGAACACTCTCGCGGCCCGATGCCGCATCGGTGCGGATAATCCCACCATCTTTGGTGGATAAATATCCTTGTCCATCGCCTGTCCAGCGGAGCGAGCGGGAAGGAAGTTGCGCATAGGCAGCAACCGCAACGAAGAGTGCGCAGCAAAGCGAAAGGCCCCGATTCAGGGCAAACGAACGAATCATACTATCAGTTTGAGTTGACGAGAATGTGATACTATCGGCAAGTTATGGGTTTTTGATGAATTGGCTGACGCACCAACTCAAAACGACCGCTACCCGCTCTGTGAGCCAGCCCAGTGTGCATTATTTAGTCTACACTTTACCCAAACCGTTCGGGCGAAAAACCCTGTAACGCCAGGCTGGTGGGAGTGTGACCTACGGTTTGGGCCACAAGCTGCCCCGTGGCAGGGCCGAGGCTTACACCCATCATGCCGTGGCCGGTGGCAATGGTCATGTTTTTCAGGTGGTGTAGGCGACCAATATAGGGCAGGCCATCGGGTGAGCAGGGGCGCAGACCACTCCAGACTTGCTCAACGGCGGGCATAGCAACAGGCAGGTTAGGATAGTAGGTGTTGATGGCCTGTACAATGCCCCGCACCCGGTTGGGGTTTACGGTCAGGTCGGTACCCGCAATTTCGAGGGTGCCAGCCAGCCGGAGCTGGCCGTTCATGGGGGTGGCCGTGGCGCGGGCCTCAAGCATAATGGCTGGCACCCGAACCGGTTGGGGGGCGTTGGTCAGCATAAAACTGTAGCCCTTGCCCCCTTGCAGCGGCAGGCTCAACCCCAACTTTTGGCCCACCTCCGCCGACCAGGCCCCCGCTGCCAGCACCCACTCGTCGAAGCCCTCATACGTCTGTTTCGGCGTGACCACTGCCCCAATACGCCCCCCAGTAAGGCGGACATTCGTAACGGGTTCATTCGGATGAATGTGTACGCCAACCTGAGTTAAATAGGCAAGCAGGGCAACAATCAGTTGGTTAGGAGAGAGTTGAGCATCACCAGGGTAATAGATACCCCCTCGCACGGTTACTTCTGCTTCGGGTTCGAGGGCCTGCACCTGTTGGCCAGTCAATACCTGAGCCTCGATGCCTGCCTGATTGGCAATCCGGGCTTCGTCGGCCATTTCGTGTTCGGCCCCGGCGGTTTGGTAGAGCATCAGCAGACCGCGTTCCTGCCAATCGAAGGCCAACTCCTGGGCTACCTGCTGGTAAAGTTGCTTGCTGAGCAGACTTAGATCGCGCAGCAGCGGAATAGCCTGCCTGACGTGTTCGGGGGTGGCGTTGCGGTAAAAGAGCCACCCCCAGCGCAACAAATCCCAGTCGAGCCGGGGTTTTACGTAGAAGGGCGAGGTGGAGCGAAGCATCCAGCGAACTCCTTTGGCAATCATGCCCGGTGCCGCCAGCGGAATGATGTGGCTCGGCACAATCATGCCCGCATTCCCGTGCGAGCAGCCATCGCTCAAATCGCCTTTGTCGAATAGCGTAACCTGATGCCCGGCTTTTTGTAGATAATAGGCCGAAAACAGCCCGCTAATCCCACCGCCAATAATGCCAATGTTCATCGTCTCCCCGTGATTTGCCGCCAAATGTACATCCGAAACGCCGGTGCATCTGCAAACTCAGCGGCTGCGGTTGTAGCCCTACAGAATGTAGTTGGCTCAAATCATAACCTGAGCCGTCTCAAATTAATCCTGAGTCGATCCGCAACGGCCTACCCATCACCTTTGTCCCATAATCAACTAAACACAAACACCCCATGAAAACCAATCTGCTTATCTTGCTGCTGCTGGCCAATGTATTTACCACAACCCTGTTTGGGCAACAGGCCGCTCCTGCCCGTATTACGTTTATGCTCAAAAATACGCTGGGCTACCACCGGATGTTTTTGGCCGAAGGCCCCGGCATAAAGTATGGGTTCACCATGAACAAACGCGAAACCGTACCCTGTAACTGGCCCGTTGGCACGAAGTTGTATTTCAGTCAGGATGGGGAAACGAGCACTGGCCTGATTTTAACCGTAACCCTCGCCGACGAAGGCAAAACGCTAATGACCGACTCTGGGGCTACTGAAATTATCCCGGTTGCGTCATCGGCTCCCCTGGTCGGAAGCAAACCCATTACGGTTCGGTTGCACAACCCCAGCCTGATGCCCCGCAAAATCGCGCTCATCAGCTACGAACCCGGCGCAACCGGCAACAGTACCAGTATTATGGTGATGTGGCCAAAAGGCACAAGTTCGTTCCGGTTTCCGGCTGGCACCAAGCTCTACCTGGCCAACAGCGAGCAGGTCGATGTGGTGATGAGCGGCAAGCGAATCGACAACGGCACCCCGTTTCTGGTGGTAAAAAAAGAAGATCAGGGAAAATCCTTCAATGTGAACTAAGTCGGCACCGACCCGGTGCTGCACGTTGTACTACGGCAAATCAGCAATAAATGAACGGGCCGTACAAAATACGCCAAGTCTCCTTATCTTACCATCCAGTTACACAAGTCAACCCATCTGAATAGCCTTATTTATGCGTACCCTGCTTCTTTTTTGTCTGGTTTTCTGGCTACCAATCAACCAACTGTTAGCGCAAACACAGTTTACCCCTCAGCAACTCCAGGCCGATGTTGCCATTCTCCGAAAAGCGTACGAAACCCTCCACCCCGGTCTCTACAAGTATGCCGACACGGCCACCATCAACCGTTATTTTGCTGAATGCCAGGCTAGCCTTACCCATACCCAATCGCTGGCAGACGCTTACCTGGCATTCATGAAGTTGACCGCCCGGTTTAAATGCGGCCATTCGTACCCCAATTTTTACAATCAGGAGAGCGCGGTAAAGGAATTATTTGAGCAGAAAAATTGCCTGCCGTTCTGGTTTCGGCTGGTTGAGAACCGGATGCTCGTTACCAAAAGTGCCGATGCCACCGTACCAGTCGGGGCCGAGATTCTGGGTATCAATGGCGTGCCCGTGAGCAACATTATCCAGACAATGCTGCCTCTGGTGCGGGCAGACGGGTCTAATGATGGCAAACGGCGGGAACTGTTGCAACTGAGTGGGCAGAACTACGAGTATTTCGATGTGTTGCTACCCCTGTTGTTTCCGACACGCACTCCCTCATTTGCCTTGAAAATGATAAATTTACGTAACAAAAGGCCGCTTTTAGCAACGGTACAGGGTGTGTTGCACACTGACCGCAACGCGCAGATCAAGCGCGATTTCCCCGCCGAAACCGATACCAATGCTACTTTCGGCTGGGTGGACGCCAACACCGCCCTACTCACCATCAATTCATTGGCCAGTTGGGACAACTCCTTTAAATACGGGAAGTTTTACGATGCCGCCGTAACAGAGTTCAACCAGAAAAAAGGCCAGAACCTGATCATCGACATTCGCCGGTGCGAAGGTGGTGACCTCTGGAATGGTAAGCAATTAATCCGGCATCTACTCACCAAACCCATTGTTATCAACGAACAGCAAGACTGCTGGGCTTATGTCAGCATGGATTCGAGCCTGAGTCAGTACATCGACAATCAATGGGCTTACCAGTGGCGATACCGCCACGCCGACGATTTTGTGCGGCTTCCGAGTGGGCAGTATCGGGGTAAAAAAGACGGCCACGGTATGCGGCTGGACCCCAGCGAGAATCACCTAAACCTACCGGGCCGGGTGTTTTTGCTCACTAGTGCTACCAACAGCTCGGCGGCCTGGCAGTTTGCCAGCGTCATGCGCGAACACCAACTGGCCACCCTGGTGGGGCAGGAAACAGGCGGCAATCAGAAGGGCATCACAGCGGGGTCTTTGTTCTTTATGCTGCTGCCCAACACCAAAATTGAGGTAGATGTACCACTCATTGGCATGGATTATACCGAAGCGGCCAAACGACCCGATGCCGGGCTTAAACCCGATGTGCTGGTGAAACCCACTGTAAATGCCCTGCTGCAGGGAACAGACCAGGAACTGGCCGCCGTTGCGCGGCTGCTTGCTAAACCGTAACGCGCTATGTCTTTCTACTTTTCTGTCTATTCAAGCCCGCTGCTGTTTGGGTTTGTGCAGGCCTGGATTTACGCGATACTGCTCTGGAACAGGGGTTGGCGCGAAGAACGACTGTCAGACCGGCTACTGGGGTGGGTGCTGGTAGGCATGTCGTTCAACATCTGGGAGTACATGCTGGGGTTTGGCGGGATTGAGATTCTCTGGCATGAACTGGAGTTTTTTCCCCGTACGCTAGGGTATCTATTCCCGGTGCTGTGCTATTTCTACCTGAAAACCCAGGTCAACGCCGATTTCCGGTTTTCCCGGCGCGACGGCTGGCACGCAGTTCCCTTTCTGGTGTATGTGGTTTACCACCTCAGTGTCTTTGCGAGGGGGTCGGCGTTTGTGCATTGGTGGCAACTGAATGTGGTGTATTCGTATGGCATCGAGCATATTGAATTTGGGATTGGGGTAGTGGTTGACCTATATTATCTCTACCTGTCGCTCCGGCTATATCGGCAATACCAGCAGTGGGCCAAGCACCAGTTCTCTGAAACCGACACCATTAGCTTCCGGTGGTTTCGGAATTTTTTGGTGGGCCTAACCGCCACTACCCTGTTTAGCTTGCTCATGACGGTATTGAGCCAGGCGTTGGGGCTTGATTACTGGCAAAACTGGTGGGACGAGCTAGCCCAGGTGGTACTGATTTATTATATTAGCATCAATGGCTACGCCCAGATACAGCCGGGTAGGCGGCTCATGTTTCAGGCCGCTACGCCGGTTGCTTCCATTGACCTGGTGGCAGCACCTACCGGAAGCGAATTGGCCCTCGCCCAGCTACAAGCATCCCAGCAACAGCCCGTTGCCACCAGTCAGGGGATTCCAGAGGAGTTGCTGCTGCTGCGCGACAGGCTTATTGCCTATATGGTGGCCGAAAAACCCTTCCTCGAACCAGACCTATCGCTGGCCGACCTGGCCCGGCTTATGCACATCAACTCAGCGGTACTCTCGCAGGTAATTAACACAGGGGCGGGCAAAAATTTCAATGATTTTGTGAACGAATACCGGGTGCAGGAGTTTCAGCAGCAACTCCGCCAGCCCGTCAACGCACACCTGAGTTTTCTGGGCCTCGCCCTCAACTGCGGGTTCAACTCCAAAGCCACCTTTAACCGGGCCTTCCGCAAGTTTACCGGCACATCGCCGAAGGCCTTTGCCGACAGTCAGGCGCGGTTGACGACCTGATTTTTTTCGACCACCCCCTCTTTTTTTGGCCTTTGCCAATCCGCCCGCCTGCGTTGCCCGTAGGTTAAGGTAAACGAATGCACACGCAGTCGTTCTAACTATTTTTCAGTTATACGTTATGAAAAACACAGTCAATGATTCAGATGCATGGGTAGCACCATCGTCTCCAGTAGGGCGACGGGTATTTTTGCGCTACGCAGGCGTTACAGTAGCCACCGGTGCTGTACTGCTCGAAGCCTGCAAAACAACTGACACGACCACCCCCATGACCAGTGCTATGGTCGATCTGGGATCGGGCGATACGGGTATTTTGAACTATGCCTACGCGTTGGAGCAACTTGAAGCTGCCTTTTATACGCAGGTTATTGCCACGCCCTATGCAGGTATTACCGATGCCGAACGCACACTGCTGACCGAGATTCGGGATCACGAAGTGATTCACCGTGAGTTTTTCAAAGCCGCTTTAGGTGCCAATGCCATTGCCGGTCTGGATGTAAACTTCACGGCCATTAACTTTAACGACCGGGCTTCGGTGTTGGGTGCCGCTAAAACCTTTGAGGATTTAGGGGTTGCCGCCTACAATGGGGCAGGAAAACTGATTAAAGACGTTAACTACCTGCTACTGGCCGGTAAAATTGTGTCGGTTGAAGCCCGCCATGCTGCCGCCATCCGTGATTTGCTGAGTCCTAAAACGGCCAGTTTCGCGGGCGACGATGTCGTATCGCCAACTACCGGTCTCGACGGAGCCATGACCCCTGCTATGGTATTACCCCTGGCGCAGGCTTATGTAAAAACAACCATCACGGCAAACAACCTGCCTAAATAAATCAACGCTATGAATCTGTTCAAACTATTTCAGGATATTGAGGCCTTAGATGGCGATGCTACCGAACGACTGGCCTATTATTCGCGCAGGAACTTGTTTAGTCTGGGAGCCAAACGACTGGCGGCCTCGGGTACAGTGGTGATGGCCAGTATCCTGAATCAGGCATACGCTCAAAGCTCGTCGGTACAGGATGTACTAAATTTCGCCCTCACCCTTGAGTATCTCGAAGACGA
>JBBQUC010000109.1:0-10027 GCA_038212815.1 Cytophagales bacterium | reverse complement strand
GTTACTACCGCAACACCCGGTTTGTGTTTGATAAACCCCTCCTGCTCATTGCCAACAAGTATAACATCGAGTGGGACAAGTCTCCCGTCAATTTTCTGGATATTCCAACCCTGGAGCAGATTATTCAGGCTTGCCAGAATCGCTACCAGATTATCTATAACCGCCCCCTGGCTACACAGATTGTGGGCGACAACAGCGAAACCCTCGACCTGCACGAACACGACTGGCTGCGCCAACAATACCCCCAGGTGCTGTTGATGAACGATTTGTACGAGCAACACCGCAGCGAAGTCAGTAACTTCAATGCGTTGCAAGTACAGGTCTATGCCCAATGTGAACGGTTTATCTCCATGCACGGTGGCACGGCGGCTCTGGCCAGCTATTTCGAGGGGATCAATATCATTCTCTCGCATCCGGGGGGCGGGCTAGAGCATGATTTCAACGAGTATGCCACCATTTTCCCGGCCCTATCGGGAGCTACTATCCTGCACGCTAAAAGCCGCCCGGAGGTGCTTCAATACCTGACCACTCACTTCTGATCGATCTCACTGCCCATGATTATTGCCCGCATTACCAGTGGCCTCGGCAATCAACTGTTTCAGTATGCACTGGCCCGCAGTTTGTCGCTCCGCAACCAGACCTCGCTTTATTTCGACCTCAGCTATTACCGGCAGGAGTACGCCACCGATACACCCCGGCGGTTCAAGCTCGACCAGTTTGCCATTCCGTACTGCCTGCTCAGCACCTCCCCCTACCACTATCTGTCAAAGGCCACCAAACTGCTCCCCAACCGCAGCCTAGCCCCACTGATTCGGTTTGTGAAAGAGCATCAGTTTCATGTTGACCCCCAGGTGCTACAGGTTAAAGCCCCCCTCACCATGCTGGAAGGTTTCTGGCAGTCGGAGGGGTATTTTGCCGACCATGCCCCTACCATCCGTACCGAGTTAACCCTACAACGCAAACTTAGTGATCCTGCTACGGCCTATAAGCAAGCCATTGCCGGAGCCAACGTGTCAGTGTCGATTCATATTCGCCGGGGCGATTATATAACCCACCCAGAATTCAGCCAGTCATTTGGGTTTGTGGGGCTGGCCTATTACCAACGGGCTATTGCCCACCTGCGCGAACGGTTTTCCAATCTAAGTCTGTTTGTGTTCAGCGATGATCCCACCTGGGTACAACAGCACTTATTGCCCGATACACCCTACGTGCTGGTGCAGACTACTGGCCCCAATGCCGACGTTGACGACCTGCACCTGATGAGTTGCTGCCAGCACCACATCATGGCTAACAGTTCCTTTAGCTGGTGGGGAGCCTGGCTCGATGCCCGCCCCGATAAAGTAGTGATTGCGCCCAAAAACTGGTTTCGCCATAAACCCGACTGGCGTACCGACGACCTGCTCCCACCGGGCTGGTTACGCCTATGACTGTCATTTATCTATCCATCATATCAACGCTTTATGAATCTAAAAATGTACCTCAACAAACGACCTGGGTTGAAGCAGGTGGTTCATCGGCTGCTAATTCCTCACAACGAGGCCCGGCCCCGCTGGTGGGTTAGCTGGCTGGTGAATCCCTTTGTCCATCAGCGACACCGGTCGTCTATCGTGCGGTTAACGGCTCGCCTGGATGTATTGCCCTTCAATGCCTTTTCGTTGGGTAGCCACAGCATCATCGAAGACTATTGTGTCATCAATAACGGCGTTGGCGAGGTCAGTATCGGCCCTAATTCGCATATCGGCATTGGTACGGTTGTGATTGGCCCAACCCGGATTGGGGCCAACGTCATTATTGGTCAGCATGTGGTCTTGTCTGGGTTGAACCATGTTTATGAAGATATTCAGGTGCCTATCAGAAACCAGCCGATCCGAGTCAGCCCTATTGTGATTGACGACGATTGCTGGCTGGGGGCTAACGTAACCATCTGCGCCGGGGTTACGATTGGGAAACATGCCGTTGTGGCCGGGGGTAGCGTCGTTACCGAATCGGTGCTACCCTTTACGGTAGTGGGAGGCAATCCGGCGCGTATTCTGAAACGCTATGATAGGACAGCAGAGACATGGGTGTCTGAGAGCTAATCAGGCCGACATTACCTGCTCGATAATGGCTTCGAACTCTTCGGCGCGGTGTGCCCACGAGTTGGCTTTGGCCATAGCTACCCGTTCGGCAATCCGGGCCGGGCTGTGGTCGGTGAGGGCATGACGCAGTGCCTGAGCGAAGGCTTCTGGGGTATCGGCTAAGGCTACAATCCCCACAAATTCGTCGAGAATGGAGAAGGGCGTAGCTACAACGGGCAGGCCAGCCGCCAGGTACTCGTTGATTTTCAAGGGGTAGATGGTGTAGGTATGCGCATTGCACACAAACGGAATCATGGCCGCCTGCATGCCGGCCAGCAATGGGGGTAGGCTGGCGGGTTGGCGGGGTGCCACAAACTCCACGTTGGGGTAAGCGCCTAATTGTTCTCTTAGGCGGGGTTCGTGTACCTCGCCTACAAACCGAAACAGCACATCGGGCATGGTGCTGACGCAGTAGGTCACCAGGGGTAGGTCAACGCGGTTATCGGCGGTGCCGAGGTAGCCCACCACGGGCCGTTTGGGCGGGGGTTGCTGCCGGGCCAGAGCTTCAGCCTGGTTGAACAGGTCAAAGTTCACCCCATTTTTTACGCAGTAGGTGGCGGGTTGCTGTAGTGCCTTAGCCTGCCGGAGGGCTTCGGAGGTGGTCACTACCGCATCGACCCGGTTCATGTACACCGGTTCAAACCGGCTCCCATGCCGACTCATCCAGCGGGCCATTTTAATCTCATCGAAGCAGTAATAAATGGTGGCACTCTCGTTGAGTTGCCCCAGCATATTCAGCCCAAATACGGGATTAAAGGCGTTGATAACCAGTGGATGGTGCAGATTCTGCTGCTGCATTACCTGCCGGAGTGACCTAACCAGTCGGGCTACATTCCACCGCAACAGGCGGTCGTGCAGAGAAGCAGGTAACCAGTTTACCGATAGCATGAGGGGGGGTATCCAGACAGAAACTGCACTGCCCGGATGAGCTGTTTTTTTCAGAAAGGGAGGGGTCAGCCGCAACACCGCTCCAACGGGTATGCTGCGTTTGCCCAGCAGGCCCAGGGCCATGTCTTTCAGGGTGTATTGGTAATCGACATACAACACTTGATGGCGCACGGATAGCTCACCCATAAGTTGCACCACCGCCTTTTGAAAGTCGCCTTCCCAGGGCGTTTGCCCAATACAGATTATGCTATCGAATGCTTTGCTCATGGGTGACCTGTGCAACAGGCGTATCCCAGCGTTCGCTGGTGGTAAACAAAATACAACTGATATAGAGAATAGTGCAGGTAGGAAACTGCCCCAGAACTGGATTAGAGTAACTCATCAGTGCGATACCGATAAACTCGGCTAAAAAGGCGATCATGAGTTTGCGCAGGGTTGGGTCATGAATCTGCCACACTTTATAAATGCCATAGCCAATAATGCTGGCAATCATGAGCAGATACAGGGTTAGTCCCACAATCCCTGTTTCGATCCAGATTTCGACATACCAGCTATCAGGCGGCACCATCGACAGGGCGTACTGGGGCGAAAACCGGGCACCCGTATCGGCTGAGGAGCCTATTCCGGCCCCAAAGGGTAAATCTTTCAGGTAGGTACGAATGAGTCGCTGGTTTTCGAGCCGCACCAGAAACGATTCATCCTGAGTAGGGCGCAGAGCCGTCCGAATCCGGTAAATCTGATACACCGAGTCGCCAATGTGGGTAAACATAAGCAGGGCCAGTATGGGCGCACCAACCATCGCTCCGCGCAGCATGAGCAGGGGGTTGCGCTGCAACACCAGGTAAGCCGGAAACCCCGCCAGAATGACGAACAGAGCTGAGCGCGTACCTGACACGGCAAACCCCCAGAAAACAACTACGCCCAGCAGCAGATACCCAATTTTGTAGGCCAGCCGCTCTACATCGAAAAAACGAATCAGGCAAATCAGCGTTATCCCCGCCATTTCGGCCCCAAACTGCGAGGCATCGGAATAAAACGAAAAGCACCGCAACTGCCCCCACAAAATATGTGTTTTGGCAGCCCCTTCGGCCAGCCAGCGGTTTTCGGCTTCGGTCAGGCCCAGGTATTGCTGCTTAAACGCCCAAAATGCCGCCAGCAACGACCAGCCCAGCCAGAGTTTAAGCAGCAGTGTAATATCTTGCCGGGTAATGGGTACGACCAGCATCAGAATGGCCATGTAGAACCAGTTGAGCGAAAAAAAGCGGGCATGATAGAACCAGGCAGGCCGAAAGGGAGCTTCGGGATTGAAATACTCCAGCAGCGTATAGGTGAACCAAACCACCAGCACGTAAAAAACGGGGTGGCGCAGGCGTTTCCAGTTCATCCGCTTCCCATTCAGAAGCGCACTCAGCAAAGTCAGCATCAGCACCCCATCCAGCCCCAGGCCAATGGGTGTGTCGGGCGGGAAAAAGCGGCCCGCGCCGACCAGGAAACTCAGGTTGATATACACCAGTAACCCAAAGCGGGGTTCCATCAGAATACCGACCAGTATGGCTACGGCAATGGGTACGCCAATGGTGAGCAGCCCCCCCATGAGGCCAAAGGTGCCAATGAGCCAGCCTGCTGCCAATGCCGCCAGTACTGCCAGCAGGCTATACTGCCAGCGATGGTCGCGGAGGGGGTAAGCAACAGCCAATCGGTTCATCAAAGCATAGGGGTTTATACCGCCCGCTGCGCTTTCTCCCAGGTAACCGACACGTTACCCGTGCAGAAGCGGGCGAAGCCAGCCAGTACGCACCAGTTCATGAATACAAAATAAAACGGCACAAAGGTGGCCTTCCAGCGGGTTTGCCGGTTCTCCAGCACGTAGCCAACCCCGGCAGCGAGGTAAAAGCTGAGTTGCAAACCAAGCATAGCCCACCAGAACGGCACATTGCCTATTGGTACCGTAAGCAACAGCATATTTAATACCAATAACAGCGGCAAACAAAATGGGGTAACTGCCCAGCGCAGTACCCGGTGCGATACGTACTGAAAGGTGAGCCAGCCATACCGGAAAAAATTAAGCAAATACGCTAGTCGGCCAATGGCCTGAAACCCGCCCGCAGCAATGCGCACTTTCCGCTTCATCTCCTCCCCTACCGAGTGCGACGGACGTTCCAGGGCATAAGCATCGGGGGCATAATCGACGCGGTAGCCCTGCCCGGCAATACGGAGTGAAATGATAAAATCGTCGAGCAGAATATCGGGTTCTACGGGTTCGTAGAGGACCGTACGTACGGCAAACAACTCGCCAGCCGCGCCCACAATAGAGTGGAGTTGCGCATCAATTTTTTTCAGAAACGACTCGTACCGCCAGTAGAGACCCTCGCCACTACCCGCTGCCGATTCGGTACCGTGTACCTGAATCCGTTTCTCGCCCGTTACAGCCCCAACAGTCGGGTCGGCAAACCGGCTCACCAGTCGGCTCACGGCTTCGGGATTGAGGAGGGTATTGGCATCGGTAAAAATGGTGATGGGGGTATGTACATGCTGCATCGCCCGGTTCATGGCGGCTATTTTACCCAGTCGCTCGGTGCCGCTGATGATGGTCAGGTTAGGCATTTGGGCTTTTTGCACGTCCAGGTACTCGGCTGAGCCATCGGTTGAACCATCGACCACAAACAGCAGGTGCAGGCGAGTGGCCGGGTAGTCCTGACCCAGGCAGTTCTGGAGTTTGCCCGCCAGGTAATCGCGCTCGTTATAGGCGGGTATAATCAGGGTTACATCAGTGGGGACCAGCAGGGGTGGCTGCGGCTGCCGTTTCCGGCGAAGTTGCACAAACACCCAGGCCAGCAGGCCATAGCCAACGTAGGTATAGACCACCAGAAAGGTTAACAGAAAAAACAGGCCACTCAGGGTATAGTAGAGTACAGTCATGGTGGAGTTAACGGGCTAAACGGGCGATACACTCGCCGAGGTGAAATTCCAGATTACTCCCCTGGCAAAGGCTTCGGCATGGTTAAATCTACCTGACAACACGTAAGTAGCCAGGTGTTTAGGCAGAACGCAGGTAGCAAAAAAGCCGTAAAAAACCAGCCGTTGTTGCCAGGACGTGTGGCGACGCATGTACAGAATTCGGTTGCGGGTCAGGTAATACGTACGCAGGGTGCTGTGCTGTCCTACCGATACCGATTCCTTATGCAGAATAGTGGCCGAGGGCTGGTAGTAAATAGAAAAACCTGCATCCCGAATCCGCTGCGACCAGTCGAGTTCTTCGTAATAGAGAAAAAACCGCTCGGCAAACCGGCCTACCTGGTTCACCACCGCCCGGCTCACCATCATGGCGCAGCCGTGGGCAAAGGCCGTAAAACCAGGCTGATCGTATCGGCCATCGTCGGTTTGGTTATACCCAATAGGCCGGGCCGTTCCCGTAAGCATGTTCATGGCGGTATAGCCCGCATACTGCACCCGATGGGGCGGATCATAAAACCTGATTTTGGGACAGGTAACTCCTACCTGCGGGTAAGCCTCGAACGGTTCGAGTAACGTTTGCAGTAGGTTCGGTGTCAGTTCAGTATCGTTATTGACAATAAAAAAATAGTCGCCCTGCGCCTGGCTCATACCCAGATTATTCCCCCCGGTAAACCCCAGGTTCTGCTCGCTTCGTACCACGGATAGTCGGGAGTAGTGCGCGGGTTGAATAACTGTATCCAGGGCCGGTACGGAGGCATTATCGACCACAATGATTTCGTAGTTAGGGTACGTCAGGTGGCGGGCCGATTCCAGAAACTGGCGGGTCGTTTCAGCCTGGTTGTAGTTGATGGTAATGATCGAAACCAGGGGGAACATTACACGTTCTCTTTCTGCCATACGCTGAAAAACGTTTTCCACAAAATCTGTACGTCGGTGCGAAACGAGAACGTATCTGCATATTCGATGTCGAGCAGAATCCGCTCGCGGTCAGACATGGAGAACTCGCCATTAGCCCGCTTTCTGACCTGCCAGATACCCGTCAGTCCGGCGGGACCGGCAAACCGCTTTACCGATTCGTTGGCGGTGAGCCGCTCGGCTTCGTAGAGCGGCAGGGGTCGGTTACCCACCAGCGACATATCGCCCCGTAAAATATTGAGGAGTTGGGGCAGCTCGTCAATGCTGCTGTTCCGCAATAAGGTTCCCAGCCGGGTAATGCGGGGATCGTTGCGGAACTTCATAAACTTGGCGGTTTCTTCGTGTTCAAGTAGGTACAGTTTCTCACAAACGGGCTGATCCTGATCGAACAGTGGCTGCTGACACGACACCCCCCGCTGGCGGCAGGCACTGCACAAATAATCGGTCTTCGATACAGGCAACTCCCCAACACTCGTTTCGGAGGGGGTTTTGGCATAAATGTTGTGAGCGGCCATGCTGCTGAGTTGCTGATCGGCCTGCACATTCATGGTTCTGAACTTATACATATTGAAGACCTGAAAATTAGTACCCGCCCGTTTAGATCGATACAGAATAGGACCTCTGGAATCGAGCCGGATCAGGAGAGCCACCAATAGCAGCAATGGAGACAGCAGGAGTAGCAGACCTAGCGATACGCTGATATCGATGCCCCGCTTCCACCAGGGCATGGCTAGTTGAAAGGCCGTTGGTGTAGTAGCATCCGTAGGCAGTGCCTTCAATCGGGCATTCAGGGCCAGGTAATAGCGAAGTTTAGTGTATAGACTATTGTCTTCTTCATTAACGTTCAGAATATCAGTGACTCCACTCCGCAGTTTACTTTTTACCGAATAAACTTCAGTAGCCCGGCAACTCGTCAACACGGCTACTGATTTATAGAGCGGATGCTGCCGGGCGAATACCGCCAGTGCTGAAACACTTTGCTTATCGGCAATGATCAGGTTTACCGGCGGACTATCGGCTAGCCAGCGCAGGGCTGCGGCTTCATTCCAAAAATGAATGATGAAACCAGCGGAACCAACCAACTCGGCAAACCGATTGGCAGTAAGCTCATTTTCGTCCACAATTAGTAGACGAAATCCAGTAAGAATGTTCACGTTAAAAGTGGGTTATTTGAGGCTGATTTTAATCTTTGTACTAACCCTTTGGCACAACTATTGCTCTATTATACGCGTATTGGTTTTAGACAGACTAAACAAGGAAAGGCAGTGTATGCGTAAAAAAATCAGGCACTCTGCGAAACGGACGGACTTCCCAGCAGCATGGATAATATGCGCGAACGGGGTTGCCAGAGTGTTTTGTTGGCAGACCGCAGTTGATTAGAAAAAATCACCTCCGATGTTTCCTCAACGGGGGCATTGGACCGCCGGAGAATAGCGTGAAGTTTGGCTTTCACTTCGAGTGGGTTGAAGGGTTTGGCAATGTAGCTGTCAACGCCCTGCTCTAAACATTCGATACGGGTGTCACTATCTGAGGCATCAGAGAGTACTAACACGGGAGTTTGGCTACTGATTCGGCTCATCCGAATCAGTTTGGTTAATTCCAGCCCGGTGAAGTACGGCAGGTTTAACTCGGTCAGTACGCAATCATACCGATTGCCCTGAATCAATAAACGAGCGGCTTCCTGGCCCGTGTTGGCAACAGTAATGGTGAAATCATGCTTAAGGGTTTGTAAGAGAATACCAGCTACATACGGACTCTCATCTACAATGAGTAAGTGAGGCTTCTTATTCATGGTTAATAAATTTATGGGTGTTCAGTAATGTCTAAACGTACGTGTTTAGACTGTTAACCGTTCCCATAGTTACGCACTTTATATGAAAAAATCCGCAGTCCCTCTAGCCTGCGGATTTTTCTATGTCTATAAATTCCCCTACAAGTGCGACTTCTTGTTACCGACCGAAATTAGCAAACTTTTGATAATCAACGGTATGGCACTTTTGACCTATCGAAATTTATTATTGTTTTAGTCTAAAAAGGGCATTTTTACCGTATAATAAATTGGACTATCCTCAGGTTGACTACTGAGGCTACGGCCCTCTATTAACCCCTTCTTAATTCTGTTTTAGCCCATAGACCCGCACGTAATCCACCTCCATTCGTTGTGGAAAAGCAGCCGCATCCACGCCTTTCTGGCCACCCCAGTCGCCCCCAACGGCCACATTGAGCAGCAAATGAAATGACTTGTCGAACGGCCAGCCCTGCCAACCGCTGCCGGGATTCACGAAACTGAAGTACTGCGTCTGATCAATAGACATTTTCAGCTCTACGGGTGTCCACTCCAGTATATAGTCGTGAAATTCGGTGAAGGCGTTGGGTAAAGTGGTGGTGGCCGTCTTTTGGGTGTTGATTTTGAAGTAATAGGCTTTGGTATGCGCCGAAGCATGAATAACGGTCGGGTCAAAGCCTACATGTTCCATGATATCGATTTCCCCATTATCGGGCCAGTAATCGGTGCCGTAGGTTTGGTTGGTGGCCAGCATCCAGATAGCGGGCCAGGTGCCACGCCCCTGCGGGAGTTTAGCCCGTACCACCATTCGCCCATACAGCCAATCGCCTTTTTTCTTGGTCACGAGCCGCGCCGAGGTGTATTTGTTTGCCCCTAAACTTTCTTCGCGGGCTTCAATCACCAGCTTTCCGTTCTCCACCCGAGCATTTTCGGCCTTGTTGGTATAATACTGAAGTTCGTTATTGCCCCACCCGCTGCCGCCCAGATCATACCCCCAGCGGGCGGGATCGGGCAGGCCGGTGTAGTCAAACTCATCCTGCCAGACGGGCGTATCCGAGAAGGAGTAACTGCTGCCGACAGGCGTAATGACCGGCGCAGGCCCATAGGTGGGTGTTGATTGGCAACCCAGTATCAGCAAAACTGCCGATAAGATACTGCAACTGATTAGTGTTTTCATGCCGTTATTTCTTCTTGTTGACTTACTGTTCCAAATGCCTGCTCCATTTTCACCCGGTCAAAAGACCCTTCATTATTGGCGAGCCAGACAGTGGCTACCCCATTCCCGATAAAGTTGGTCAGCGCGCGGGCCTCCGACATAAACCGATCTACACCCAAAAGCAGGGCCAGCCCTTCTACCGGAATCACT
>JBBQUC010000108.1:0-10084 GCA_038212815.1 Cytophagales bacterium | reverse complement strand
TGTGCTGCTCTTCGATCGCTCGAAGCAGCCGGTTGTACCTACCGAAACAGGGATGGTCATTCTGACTCAGGCGCGGGAGGTACTGCGTACGGCCCGGCGTATCCCCGAAATTGTGGCTGAGTCGAAAGATAGTGTTGGGGGCGATTTGAAAATTGGCATCATTCCTACGCTAGCTCCGTACTTGCTGCCGCACTTTATCAGCGAGTTTATGGCCCGATTCCCGACGGTAACGGTGCAAATTCAGGAACTGCTAACGGGTCAGGTGCTGGAGCGGCTGAAAAACGGATTGATAGATGTGGGCATTGTGATATCGCCCCTGCCTGAACTGGGCTTAGCCGAACACCTGCTCTTTCAGGAGCCCCTACTGGTATATGCTGCGGATGAACACCCCTTACTGAAAAAGCAGAGCCTCACCTCCGCCGATCTGCTGACCGATGGGTTGTGGCTACTGACCGAAGGCCATTGTTTCCGCGACCAGGTGGTAAACCTGTGCTCGACGGAACAAACCCCCATGTCCTCGCGCAACAATATGAGTCAGCCCCTACGCTATGAAACCGGCTCGCTTGAAACTCTGGTGAAATTAATCGATAAGCAGGGTGGGTTTACGTTGCTACCCTACCTGGCTACGCTCGACCTCGACCCGCTGCGGCAGGCCCATATTCGCCCCTTTATTGAGCCACAACCCGTACGCGATGTATGCCTGGTTACCCATCGCAGCTTTCTGAAGCGGAAATTAGTGAAAGCCCTCCAGGCCGAAATTGTAGCCCATCTGCCCAAAGCCCTCCAGACGACAGCTACTCACTAGACCGAAAAAGACAGAGCTTAACTGGCTGTTTCACAGAGCCTGTTGCTAATTATTGCTTGCAGAAGTCAAGGCGAATTTGTAGCATTGTAGGCTACAGCCTCAAATGTCCATGAAAATTCAGCCTCTCTGCATGCTACTCCTGTTTGTTACGGGTTTGGCCAACGCGCAAAATCAGCCCTTCGATGGAATAATTATCTATACCAACTCCTTCTTTCTGCCCAATGGGAAAAGCATAACCCCCGTATTTCCGAAGCAGATGGGCAAACAGGCCCGATATTATACCACCAGCAATCATTATAAATCGTTTTTACAGGCCGACAACATGACGATGCAAGTGTATAATGAAGAGAATAAGGGCATCTATGCCGCCAATGGGGTATACACAGCAGGTGGCTATGAGCGGGTGCTCCCTGAGAATACGGTGGAAATAGTCGGGAGTCCTCTGAAAACAGTTGAACCCACGCCAATCACCATTGTATTAGAGCCGGTTACGGTGCTGGGCTATGCCTGTAAAGGGATAAGCATTAGCAGCAAAATTGGGAAAATAACCTATTATTTTTCGGATCAGGTTAAGGTTAGCTCGGACCTGCTTAGTAAACACAATTTTGGCGACTGGAATATGTTTATGAGTGCCTCCAATGGCTGCTTACCGCTCCGGGTTCTTGTTGAAACGGATCAATATAGCTGGCGAGTAGAGGCTATTCGGCTGGAACCCCGAAAGTGAACCCATCAGCTCTTCTCAATACGTCTGCCCCGCCCCACCCCCGTCAAAGTCTCCTCCGCCAAATTTCAGATGCGGAGACTGATGCATGGTGTTGCTGGTTGATTGAATAACGGTGAGCATCTCGGCATTCAGGAAAAACTGCTTGGGCGAGTCTTCGTCGGGTACATCGGTGAACCCACGTTGCGGAGTGCGTAGAAACCGAATCCCCCAAATTGCCACCAACGCCATAGTCAGACCGCCCAGCACAAGAGCTACCGAGTTGGGCAATACATGGACGTAAGTACGCAATGTTACTACTGCCAGCACTAATCCTAGGGTACTCAGCACCAAAAACATGCGGTTTTTATCGCGGAACCCCACGTACCCATAGGCTAGTGGAATCAGAAAGGTGAGTGTCCAGAACAAACCTCCTCCCGAAATAGGCGGAGCTTCGCTGGGCGAGGGATTCATGAGCAGGCCATTCAACTCGCGTACTATGTAGTAATTGCCCCCCAGAACCAGCATTATCAGGGCCATCCACTGGGTTAGCGATAGGGCATCGGCATAGTATAATCCGTCGGCAGGAGTCGGCTCAAGCCGTTTTTCGAGTAAGCGGGCTGCCGCATAGAGCAGGCCTGATACGGCCATAATGATAAAGGGCATGGCCAATTTACCCCAGCTTACGGTAAGCATACTGCTGAAAATCAGCGCGTAAAAAGTAGCAATGGCAACAAAGGCAATGAGGGTATCGCCGTAGTACCACACGGCCAGCAACAAGACCGGCAACGAGATGGTGCAGTGTATCCAGAAGGGCGTAGTATCGGGCAGCAGAAAATTAACCCCGCTAACCACCAAGGCCACTACTACACTGATTAGTGCCGTATCAATGCCATTATGGTAAAGAGTTCCCTCGCCCAAATACCGGTTCAGCAATAGCCATGAAACAATGCCCACCGCCAGCTTGAATACCCCAAATGAAGAAACACCCGTGTTGAGCAAGGCACCAACAGGCAGCATAAACAGAGCGTAGGCTCCCGAACAGGCCACCAGCGTGAAAATAAACATACCAATGTCCAGAAACGAGTTGGTTGCTCTAAACTTGACTGGAAATGCCAGCTGTAGTGCCGTTAGCTGCTCGTTGGTAATTAGTTGCTGACGGCACCACCGCTCGGCCTGCATGACTACTGCCTGGTTATAAATTCCCTCCTGATTGTAGGCTTTCATGGCTTTACTGAGTGAAAGAGCGAATGATGAACGAGTGAATAAAGCGTTGTTGCTGACTAGTCACTCTTTCGCCCTTTCACTCTGTATATTTCTAGTGAGCTTTTTGCGTAAGCTGATAAAATACAAGACGATACCAATGCCCGATATGACAAAGTAGAAAAACCAGGCCGAGGGATCGTCGAAGGTAAGGTAGCGCAAAATGATATATGTAAACCCTACATAGCCGTAGCCACCTGCCATGAGCGCGAAGAGAAATGATAGTTCGCGCCGGGCGTATCGGTCGAAGAGCCAGCAGGCTACTGCCAGCCCAATGGCGTAGAGCCACCACGTCTCGAAATTGAACAGTCCCCCCAGCAGGGCTATAAACAAAACGTTACCCGCAAGAAGCAGGTAAGTGTAGGTGAAATGGGGCTTCACCCGTTGCCGGTCGAGGAGTAGGGCTATACCAATGAGCAGTGCACTGAGTAGTAAGGCTGAAAGGACGACCGGCTCACTGAAAAAATTAGTTTTAATGTACAAGTCTAATGGCCGTACCGTAACGCCCACCCACGATACCAGGGCAGTTAACCCCATGCCCAGTGTGCCCCGGTGGTCGAACCGGTAGGCAAGCCCCAGAAACAGCAGCGCGGGCAATATGGTAACCAGCCCGTAGCGTTGGCCAAACACGTTGTATTCATACTGCGCGTAGCCTTCTAGGGCCAAAAACAACAAACAGGCGAGCAGTAGGGCATAATCGCCAAAGGGCGAACGGCTTTGGGTTTGCGCCAGGGTAAAAGGCGGGCAGTTGCGCCAGGCAAACCAAAAACTGACCGCGCAGAGCAGAGCAATTCCCGCCAGAATGGTGTGGTGACCAATTTGCTCGTAGTTTTCGTAAATCAACAGGCCCAACCCACTGCTCAACAGCAACACCCCCACGTAGAGAATTGACCGCAACTCCCAGTGCAGCGAAAACAGTCGGCGAGATTCAATATTGACTAGAATGTCGCGCTGATTATCAGGTATCAACCCGCGCCGATGCAACATATTCAGGATAGCTGTTGGGGACATAACTGCCGGTTTTTTTGTTTATCTAGTGTATGGTCGCTCGTCAGAAAATCATTCTTACTCCCTACTATTACCTCGACAATTTCCGCTATGTACTCGACATTGTGAAGCGGCTCTATGGTGGCTTGCTCAACCCGGCCGAGTGGGATTTTGTTCGGCGGTTCGATGCCTTGTCTCTACCGGCTCAGGGGTTATTTGTCCGGTTTAGTAATCGTAAAGGACGCTTTTTTCGGCCTAATAAGCTAACCTATCAGGAGATTGCCGATTTATCAGCAACCTTAGCTGAGTTGATCGCTGCTGGCTTTGCCGAACCGCTTTCGGCACAACACGAGATACTGGGTACCGAGGTACTGGATGTATTTACCAAACCGGAATTACTCGAACTGCTGCCTCTCGACCCGGTCGAGATTCGGCCGCTGGCCAAAGGTAAAAAAGAAGATGTAATTACGTATGCCCGGCACGAACTTGACTTTGGGGAAGTGGCCACCTGCCTTAGCACCCGCGAACCAGTAGTCCGGGTGCTATTCGAGGCTGAGGTGATGATGATGAAGTACCTGTTTTTCGGGAATCGGGGTGCCGATATGACTGAGTTTGTCGTGCGGGATTTAGGCATGGTCAATTTTGAACGCTATGATGACAGTAAACTTACTGCCCGGTTTCGTACCCGGCGCGAGGTGGAAGACAAACTGCTTATTTCGCTCACTAATGAGGCTTTTTATGACCTTAAAGAAAAGGATACCCCCGCTGAAGATGTGTATAACTGGTTCTTGAACTGGAACGAAACCCGTCCTGAACTTACCGAGATTGCGTTTCCAGGTTACCAAAAACTGGTTTGTCGGGTGGGGGCGTACCTCGAACGCCAGAAACTACCCGATCAGGCTCTGGCCGTGTATGAACTCAGCGACCATGTGCCTGCCCGCGAACGGCGCGTGCGGTTGCTGTTCCGCAACGGCCTGATAGACGAGGCTCTGGCTCTCTGCGACGAAATTGCCGTAACCCCACAAAACGCTGAAGAACGCTATTTTGCCCAGGATTTTCGGAACAAAATCCTGAGTACTGGCGAGAAAAAACGGAGCAAAAAAATTACTACACGGTTCCTGTCCGACGCTGAAAGCCTGACTATTCCGGCGGCTTACCGCCACCATGTAGAGGCTGGCGTGATGAACCATTACCTGGAAACTGAGCAGGATGCGACTTTTACCGAAAATTACCCTTGGCGCGGGCTGTTTGGGTTAGTGTTCTGGGATATTATCTACGATGCTAATGTGCAGGCAATCCACCACCCGCTGCAACGCGCTCCGTCAGATTTTTACCTGCCCGATTTTTACCTCCGGCGAGAGGAGCTGCTGAAAAAACGCCTGGCTGACCTCGATACCAAGGAAGCCTGGCGACGGCATACAGGCCGCATGTTCAACGAAAAATGGGGAATCACCAATGTGCTAGTTGATTGGAGCGATGAGTTACTGGTGCTGGTGCAGCGGTTTATTGAGCTACTCCACATTGACCAACTCCGGCTTATTCTGCTCGAAATGGCTCGCAACGTTCGCGAACACACGCGGGGTTTCCCCGATTTGCTGGTTTGGGATGAGCAGGGTAATTACTCCTTTGTCGAGGTTAAATCGCCCACCGACCACCTCGGGCCCCAGCAACTCCACTGGCTCCAGTACTTCCAGACTATCGGGGTAGCGGGCAAAGTGATGCGGGTAATTTGGGAGGTGGATTAGTATTGCCAGTGAATCTGGTGTAAGTTGCAGACGACAACAACGAAGTTTAGTACATGAATCGCCTGCTGGTCCTTAACGCCCGTCTGGTTAATGAAGGGCGGATTACGGAAACGGATTTATTAATCGAGGATGGCTTAATTGCCCAGATTGGGCCGAACCTCTCTGGGAAACTTGCCAATACAGTCATTGATGCCCGGGGCCAATATGCGCTGCCAGGGGTGATTGACGATCAGGTACATTTCCGGGAGCCGGGCCTGACCTACAAAGCAACCATTCATAGCGAGTCGCGGGCAGGCATAGCCGGGGGGGTAACTACCTTTATGGAGATGCCCAACACCGTGCCGAACGCTTTAACGCAGGACTTACTGGCCGATAAGTATGCCATTGCCAACCGCACCGCTATGGCCAACTACTCCTTCTACATGGGTGTGTCGAACCATAACTTACAGGAAGCTCTACGCACCGATCCTCGTACTGTTTGCGGGCTTAAAGTATTCATGGGGTCATCGACGGGCGATATGCTGGTTGACAATGAGTCTGTACTGAACGAACTGTTTCGGGAAAGCCCTATGTTAATTGCGACCCACTGCGAAGATGAAGCTACCATACGGGCTACTTCCGCCCGCTACCGGGCGGATTGTGGCGATGATGCTTCCGCTAGTATTCATCCGTTGGTTAGAAATGAGGAGGCCTGTCTGAAATCCTCGTCGCTGGCGGTCGAGCTTGCCCGGCGGCACAAGACCCGCCTGCATGTACTGCATATCTCTACCGCCGACGAGTTGGTACTATTTGAAAACGAGCGCGAGGGCCTGCCGTTGCCTCTGTCTGAAAAGCGGATAACGGCTGAAGTATGCGTGCATCACCTCTGGTTCGATGCCGACGACTACAACCGGCTGGGAAACCAAATCAAATGCAACCCAGCCATTAAAGCGGCTTATCACCGCCCTCAACTGCTGGCTGCCCTCCTCGACGACCGACTGGATATTATTGCCACCGACCATGCCCCGCACTCCTGGGCTGAAAAGCAACAAGCCTACTGGCAGGCACCATCGGGTTTGCCGCTATTGCAACATGCCCTGCCCATGATGCTCGATTTCTGGCAGCAGGGTAAGCTGTCGCTCGAAACAGTGGTGCGAAAAATGTGCCATGCCCCTGCTGATTGTTTTCGGATTGACCGGCGTGGCTACGTTCGGGAGGGGTACTGGGCCGACTTGGTTCTGATTGACCCCTGCCAAACTACCACCGTTACGCCCGAATCGGTACTCTATCAATGCGGCTGGTCACCATTGATGGGGCAACAGTTCCGCACGGCAGTAACGCATACCATTGTGTCAGGCAAGGTCGTGTATCAGCAGGGTCAGTTTTTAACCGACCGTGCCGGTGAGCGGTTGCTGTTTACGGCATAGAAAAAGCCTTTCCGGTTGGGAAAGGCTTTTGTGAGGAGCTTAATTCAGAAATACGTCAGGAAAAACGAACCTTGGCAAAGCAACGGTTCAGTACTACGCGGTACATGCGTCCAAATTCTTCGTAGCACCAGGCTCGAAGCTGCTTAATCTCGCTGGGGATTAGCAGTTGGAGGGCTTTTTTTAGCTCTTTTTCAAACAGAGCGCGGTCGAAGCTGACTTTTTGCAAAACAGTTTTAATGTACTCCAGCATCGTTACCATACTTATTTACTAATTTTGGTTAAACTGGTTAGAGAAATGAATTAGCAGGATGGTTCGCGACGTTGAGGAATCGTACCGAACCAATCACGTTTGTAACGGTACAACCGCTACATTGTTGTTCCAAATGTAAAGATGAAAGTTGACTTATTCCAAAGTTTTTTTGTATTATTTTTTTGCTGTGTGGTGTCGGCATTTGGGCAAAACGCTGATAACTCGCCTACTATCGAATTAAGTACCACCAATTTTTTTATCGAACGGCCCTTTACCATTTCTGTCACTATTCCAAACAGCGATACCAGGCCTGTCCTTGTATTTCCAACCGTCGATGGCTTTATAAAAAAGGGCACATCGGCCAGTGTTACAACCAGTGAGCAAGGGGGTAAATCCGTAATAAGTCAGGTTATTACCCAAACGTACAGTGCCAATAAACCGGGTGTGTTTCAACTGCCACCCTTTGAATTAACAATAAATGGGTTTGTGGCGAGGCATGAGGGGGCCACTCTGACTGTTCGCCCGTCCACTACCAAACCAGAGTCTGTTTCTGTTGCCAGCAACACCGCCCTGAATAGACAGGCTACTGTTGGAGCGGATGAGGCTTTTCTATCAGTACGCGCATCGGCAGCTAGCGTGTATGCAGGCGAAGGGTTTCAACTGAGTATCTCCTTACTGGTTGCTGAGAATTACCCCTTTGAGCTACTGTTTAATGAACTAGAGACCCAACTTCAGCGCATTCTGAAACAACTCCGCCCTGCCAATGCCTGGGAAGAAAATGCCGGTATCCGCGAACTAAAACCTATTTCAGTACGGGTAAGCGGTAAAGCGTTTAATGAGTATCGCATTTATCAGGCTATGTTTTTCCCCTTATCAGCCCGCACTATTTTTTTACCGGCTGTATCGCTGACCATGCTACGAAGCAAACCGGGTTTACCCGGCGGTAGTAAGGCAAGTAAGCCAGAGCCAATACCCTTTGTGAGTCGCCCGCTGACTGTGCAGGTACGGCCTTTGCCTACCCGTCCAACCACTGAGCCGGTTGCGGTAGGGCGTTTTAAACTCATTGAACACATTGAACGCCGACGGGTGGCACCCGGCCAGAGTGTACGCTACGAATTTGTCGTTGAAGGCGAGGGTAATATTGCTACCCTGCCTGCTCCCAAACAGATGTCAGATAGTGAGTTGGATATTTTCCCGCCCGAAACCCGACACACGGTTGCCTATGCTTCGGGAAAGGTGACAGGCCGCACCGTTTTTCAGTATTTTCTAATCGCCCGGAAAAATAATGGGTTGCTGCCATTGTTAAATCACTTCCAGTGGGTTTATTTCGACCCCCAATTGGCCCGATACGATACCCTCAGACCAGCTATGCGCCTGGCCGTGAGTTCCGATGCCGCTGTAACTACCGTGGTAGAAACGGCTCATGCTAACCAGACAGGGTCTATTTATGCCGGTATCGAAAAACTAGACAGCACGGATCAACCCCTAAACGTGCCGGTGTTAAAACAGGCCATTGCCAATGTGTTGGTGGCCTGTATGATTATTGGTATTCTTATCGCATTCTTCAAAAAATGAGCAGTATATACGGAACCCTCTTCAGGATATCAACTTTTGGCGAATCGCACGGCCCGGCAATTGGCGTTGTGATCGACGGTTGTCCAGCCGGTCTGGCATTCGATACTGATTTTATTCAGTACGACCTCGATCGTCGGAAACCCGGTCAGTCGCGCATTACTACCCAAAGGCGCGAAGCTGATGAGTTTGAGGTGCTATCGGGTGTATTTGAGGGGGTAACCCAGGGCACTCCCATTGCGCTGGTAATTCGGAACACCGACCAAAGGAGCAAAGATTACGGCCACATTGCCGGGCAGTTCCGACCCTCGCACGCCGATTATACCTATCAGGCTAAATACGGTTCCCGCGATTATAGGGGTGGGGGCCGCTCGTCGGCCCGTGAGACAGCCGCCCGTGTGGCTGCCGGGGCCGTGGCAAAACTGCTATTGCAACAGCAAGGGGTGTACCTGCACGGGTATGTTTCGCAGGTGGGTACGCTGAAACTGGAGAAACCGTATCAGGAGTTGAACCTCACCCTTGCCGAAGAAAACGCTGTTCGCTGCCCCGACCCTATCATGGCTGAGCAAATGTTTACCTATATCGACGATATTCGGAAGCAGGGCGATTCGGTAGGGGGCGTGGTCAACTGCGTAATTCAGGGCGTACCTGCCGGGTGGGGCGAACCAGTGTTCGATAAACTCCACGCCGAATTAGGTAAGGCCATGCTGAGCATCAACGCCGTGAAAGGGTTTGAATATGGCAGCGGTTTTGCCGGGGTAGAACTGACCGGCTCAGCCCATAATGATGGGTTTTATAGCGACGAACAAGGGCGGGTCAGAACTAAAACCAACCATTCAGGAGGGATTCAGGGGGGAATTTCCAACGGTGAGGATATTTATTTCCGGGTGGCCTTTAAGCCTGTGGCTACTATTATGCAGGATCAGCCCAGTATCGATGCAGCCGGGCAATCCGTAACCGTATCAGGAAAAGGACGGCACGACCCCTGCGTTGTGCCCAGAGCCGTGCCGATTGTAGAAGCCATGGCCGCTTTAGTGCTGGCCGATATGTACCTGCGCCAAAAAACGCAGGGCGGTTAGGCCGTCAGTTCAATTCGTTTTCCGGTTTCGGCGGCCTGATAAATGGCCTGCATCAGGCGCACATCGCGCAGACCTTCATGGCCGGTAATATGGTCGGGGAGGGCTTTGCCGTCTAGTAGCTCCTTGCAGATACCATCGAGCATAACGGTTTGGTGGTGCACAATGGGCAGGTCGAGTGGTCCTTTACTAGTGCGGCCTTTTAGTGGCCCGTACCCGTAAGCGGGAGCCAGTTCAAAGAATCCTTTCTCGCAGGAGGCATACAGCCGCTCAATGCCAG
>JBBQUC010000107.1:0-10085 GCA_038212815.1 Cytophagales bacterium | reverse complement strand
AGCGTAACCCACACAGCAGGCGGGGCTTGCAACGGGCGGGGTTTACAGGCGGCTGGCTGAGGTAATTTGTTTTCTGGCCCTATATTTGTTGCTACGAAGAAAAACATAACCTCACAGCCCATGAAAATGCCTGTTAATCTGCTCGCTTACCGCTTTTGGCTCGTTTTTGGGCTAGCTACCGTGCTTGTTTCCAGTTGCAAAAAGACCGAGGAGGCCACGCCGAAGGGTATTTACGACATTGTACTCGAAGACACACAGTTCAGTATTCTGAAAGCGGCCATCACTCAGGCTGGGCTTACCGACTTTGTTAAATCGGCCAATATTACCTTATTTGCCCCCAACGACGCTGCTTTTCAGGCATCGGGCTATGGCACAGCGGCAGCCGTAACGGCTCTGCCCGTAGCTACGCTGAAGAGCATTCTATACTATCACATCCTGAATGGCGAGGTCAAGTCTGACGACCCGAATATCCTGACTACCGGCGGGGCAACAGCCGTACAAACGGCCAATGCTACCACCGCGTATCTGTATAAAAATGGCAATACCCTTTACGTAAACGGAGCCAGAATAACCCAGGCCGACCGGGTGGCGGCCAACGGCATTGTCCATGTGATTAACCGACTGCTGATTCCCCCTACAGGTAGTATTGTGGCAATTGGTCAGGCCAACTCTACGTTGAGTTTGTTGATTGCAGCCGCTACTCGCGCTGCCAGTGTCAACCCCGCGCTGATTGCTGCGTTGACTGGTGCCGTGTCAGGTACACAACTCACTATTTTTGCGCCCACCAACGCGGCCTTTGTGGCGGCAGGGTATAAAGATGTGGCTGCTATCAATGCCGCTAATCCCCAAACCCTCGCTAACATTCTAGCTTATCATGGTGTGTCGGGGGTGGCGTTCTCTCCACAATTGCAAGCCAATACAACCCTCACCACGCTGGCATCGGGCAGCAATAAGATCACTATTGGCACCGGGACGGGTGGCACCATCACCGTAAAAGGCAATACCAATACTAGCCCGGCCATCATTCAACAAGCCGATATTTTAGCTACAAACGGGGTTATTCACATCATCGACCAGGTGTTAAAACAGTAGGGATTTGCACCAGTACGGCACCAATCTGCGTACTTCTTGCGTTAGTCCTATAAACGCATAAGTTCACAGATCAATGAGTAAACAAGCAATAGCCTGGGCCGGTATTATCCTGCTGGCCACTGTCGTTTCGTGCCAGACCAACACTGTCGATCCGGTGGTACAGGCCGATAGCACCAACGATGCCACGATTCAGGCGTATGTAAAAGCCAAAAATATCACCGCCAAGCGGACTAATTCGGGGTTGTATTACGTCATTACCACCCCCAATCCCAGTGGCAAAACTCCCCAAACGGGCGAAGAGGTACAGTTTCAGTATGTCTTGTCCACCCTCACTGGCACCCGCATAGATAGTACGGCGAAAGATAGCTCAGCCTATTTTCCGTATGGTGTTCAACAAATTCTGTATGGCCTGGAAGAAGGCATATCGTATATGCACGAAGGCGAAACCGCTATCCTGCTGCTACCTTCGTCTATTGCCTACGGCAACCGCCCACCTACGGGCATAGAGACCTACGCTCCCGTGCGGTTCGATGTTAAATTTCTTCGTTCCCGCACTGAAGACCAGCAGATTACCGACTATATTGCGACTAAGAAACTGACTGTTAGCCAGAAAACAAGCAGTGGCTTGCGACTTATCAAAACCACCTCCGTTGCCTCCGGCGATTCGCTGATTACCGGCAAAGTAGTGACCGTGGCTTATTCTGGCCGACTGATTCGCGGAACCAAGGCGTTCGATTCTGGTACGTTCGATTTCACGTTAGGTGGCGGGAGTGTGGTGCCTGGGTTTGAAGAAGGAGTAAGGAAACTGAAACTGGGCGAGAAAGCCACCATCATATTCCCCTCTACTATTGGCTATGGCACTAAAGGGAACAGTGCTATTCCGCCCTACGCCCCGCTTATTTTCGACATTGAGATAAAGGCCGTTAAATAAGCTGAAACCACAATCCCGTCTTTCGCTCGGCCCGGTCGAGGGGTTTCAGTTTGGGTATTCGCCCCTGCCCCGGCTTATTGCGCCCGTTCCGGTTTGGTGCTACTGGTTCGATGGCCTGCTCATCGATACGGCCATGCACCACCGGCAGGCTGAGGTGCTGACTACCTTTGCCGACCGGCGCATCGAGCAGATTGCCCTCACCCATTTTCACGAAGACCATGCCGGTAATGCCTACGCGCTCAGCCAGCATCACCATTGCCCTGTGCGGGCAGGGGCACTCACGGCTCAGCGCGTAGCAACGGCCTATCCGCTGCTGCCTTACGAGCATTTCTGGTTCGGTAAAATTGACCCCTGCCCCGGTGTTATCCCGGTTGCTGACCGGCTCGAAACCGACCACTACAGCCTGCAACCTATTTCTACCCTCGGCCATTCCGACGACCACCATGTGCTGCTCGAAGCCAGCGAAGGCTGGCTTTTTGCGGGCGATTTTTACATTGGCAACCTAAAGGTATTCCGGCGGGGCGAAAACATCTATCAGCAGATTGAAGCCGCCCGGCACGTGCTGACCCTCGATTTTGAGGTGTTATTTTGCGGCCACAACCCCGCCCTGAAACAGGGCAAACAAGCCGTTGCCCGCAAGCTTGATTACCTCGAAACGATAGTAGAGCAAACCAAATCGGCCGCCAGCCGGGGGTTATCAGAAACCCAGATAGTGCGGGCTGTTGGCCTGCCTGAGTCTACATTTTACCGCACCTTTACCAGCAACGATGTAGCAGCCGCCTATCTGATACGCTCAGTCTTACAGGATTCTGCTTAGTGATTCATTGGCTTTTCCGGGAAAAACGAAAAGATTTCTCCTATTTTAGGTACATTTTCCGTATAATGTTCTAGTTTTGCTTCTTACTCATTACATTAACTAACTAATCTATGTTAAAACATATCCTCTCTCGCCAAGTGGCGGCTTTTGCCGTTGTTTGGTTTCTGGCCGTTGCAACGGCCTTCGCTCAGGAAATTCGCGGGCATGTCACCGACGCTACTACGGGAGCCCCCATTCCTGGCGTAACCGTGCTAGTCGTCAATGGCAAAACGGGCACCTCTACCACGGGCAACGGTGATTATGTATTGACAATGCCCGCCGGTGCCTACACCATCCGCTTCAGTTTTATTGGCTACATCAGCGAAGACAAGCCCATTACCCTTTCCGCCAGTGCGCCCAACGCAACCGTCAATGTGAAAATGACCGAGAATTCCTCCAGCCTGAGCGAGGTAGTCGTAATCGGTTCGCGGTCTCAAACGGCCCGCACCAACATTCAATCGGCAGTGCCGGTCGATGTGATTTCGACCAAAGACCTGAAAGGGTTTTCGCAGATCGACGTGAGCCAGATTCTGAACTATGTCGCCCCTTCGTTCAACTCGAACCGCCAAACAGTTACCGATGGCACCGACCATATTGACCCGGCTTCGCTGCGCGGCCTTGGCCCCGATCAGGTGCTGGTGCTCGTGAATGGTAAACGGCGGCATACAACCGCGCTGGTCAATATCAACGGCTCGGTAGGGCGGGGCGCAGTAGGTACCGACATGAATGTGATTCCGGTGGCGGCCATTGAGCGCATCGAGGTGCTGCGCGACGGAGCTGCGGCCCAGTATGGCTCCGATGCCATTGCGGGTGTCATTAACATTGTGCTGAAGAAAAATGCCGATGGGCTGTCGGCTTCGCTTACCGGTGGGCAGAATATGACCACCATGAACTATGTAATTCCGAATATCAATGGCGGTACTATCAACAAAAGCCAGTCCATCACGGATGGAGGTGTAGTACAGTTCGATTTCTCGAAAGGGTTTCGTCTGGGTAGCCAGGGCCGCTTGAGCGTGAGTGGGCAGTATAACGCGCACGGCCGTACCAACCGCTCTGGCGACGATAACATTCCGACTACCTACCTCGGTTCAAACGGTGGGTTTCCGGCTACGCCCGCCGGGCAGGATGCTACCGCCTTCCGCAAAGACCTCATTGCCCAGGATCAGATCATCGAGCAGCAGCGCGGCTACAACCGGCACAACATGATTGTGGGTAACTCCAATGCTACCAACATCGGCCTGTTTCTGAACGGAGGTATCACTACCAATTCTAAGTCGGAGTTGTATTTTGCGGGGGGCATCACCTACCGCACCGGAACCGGCTATGGCAATTACCGCGTGCCGGTAGCCCGCAACCAGCAGCCTACCAAAGCCGACGGGTCTTTGTTTTACCCCGATGGGTTTCTGCCCGGCATTCAGTCGGCGGTAGGCGACCAGTCGCTGATTTTGGGGTACAGAACCCAGTTGGGTGCGTGGAATATGGATTTGAGCAACACATTTGGACAAAATACCTTTGGGTTTACCATTACCAACTCTGGAAATGCCTCGCTGCCAGCCAGCGATAATCAGCAAACCACTTTCGACGCGGGTAAACTGGCCTTCCGCCAGAATACGGTCAACCTCGACCTCTCGCGCCGGTTTGCCAAAGGCACGCAATCGCTAAATGTGGCCTACGGGGGTGAGTTTCGGTACGAGAACTTCCAGATCATGGCGGGCGAATCTGGTTCGTATTCGGGTGATCCGAGCCGCCGGTTAGCGGTAGCCCCACCCGTATCGAACACGGTGGTGGCCGCTCCGGGTTCCCAGGTGTTCCCCGGCTACCAGCCGTCTGATGCCATCGATAAGTCGCGCACTAGCCAGTCCGTTTACCTCGACCTCGAAGGCGAAACGGGTAACTTACTGCTAGGGGCTGCAGGCCGTTTCGAGAACTACAGCGATTTTGGCTCGACTATTAACGGTAAGTTATCAGCGCGGTTCCAGATCACCCCATCCATTGCCCTGCGTGGTTCGGCCAGTACGGGTTTCCGGGCACCCTCCCTGCACCAGCGGTATTTCCAGAATACCAGCACCCAGTTTGTAAACGGCCTTCCCTCCAATACGCTGACCGTGAATAACGATAATCCCATTGCCCGCACCGTAATCGGCGTGGATGCACTCAAACCCGAGACGTCGGTGAACTACACCCTGGGATTCACCGCCCGTGGTGGCCGCAACTTCACGCTCACGGTCGATGCGTACCAGATCGACATTACCAACCGGATTGTCTATTCCGGCTCATTTACCCGCGCCCAGTTGGGCTTCGGAGCAACTGATTACCTGGGGGTCAACCTCGTGCGGTTCTTTGCCAATGCCGCCAACACCCGCACACAGGGCCTCGACATTGTGGGGTCTGAGCGGGTCACGGTGGGTAGCGGACGCTTAACGCTAACAGCCGCCCTCAACTTCAACAAAACGATGGTTACGGCCATTAACAGCACGCCCCTGATCGATGCGGCCAAGAATAACCCGCCCGATGCCAACCCCAGCACCTGGTTTCGTACCGCGCTCTTCGACCGTAATCAGGTGTCTATCATCGAGGACTACCTGCCTCGCAGCAAATGGAACCTGAGTGCTTCCTACTCCATTGGTAAGTTCGATATTACGGCCCGTGCCGTGCGTTTTGGCGAGGTGAAATACAAAGCCACCCTCGACCCACAGGCTAAAAAGTCGGATGGCACCTATTTCAATACCCAATTCTCGCGCGATGCCAACGGGCAGTCCTATATCGACCAGACCTTCAATCCCGTCTGGATTACCGACCTAAACGTGAGTTTCCGCGCTACCAAAACCATCAATGTGACGCTGGGAGCCAATAACCTGTTTGACGTATATCCTGACCAGATTTACATCGATCCCCGTAATGCTCAGGGCAGCACCGATTATTCGTCAGGTCGCGACAACTCGAACCGGGGCCGATTCCTGTATCTGGCCAACCAGGGTGGATTCAACGGTCGCTACGTATATGGCCGTATAGCGGTGAATTTGTAAGCAACCCCACTAACCAGGATAAAGCGGGCAGGCCAGATGGTCTGCCCGCTTTTTTGGCCCTTCCTGTACGTTAGGAGGTTGCCTAATGAATGTAGAGTAAAGAAGCTGACCTGTCATTTAGGTGTTGTACAATTGTCAACTAACAGTTATGTCTATGAAAGCTTCTGCCCAACAAGTCGGCAGGCCAGTGCCTGTAGTGGCCAGAAGGCAGGTCACGATTAAAAATACGGTGCTTGATGCTGAATTAAACCTGTTAGCCAGTCAATTAGGGGTTACGCTCAAGGAATTGGGCCCCTTACTGCAACTGTCGGAAAGTACGCTGCACCGGTTGCGTCGGCAACCTTCGCTAACGGGGCCTACTGCTGAACGGGTGAGCTTGCTCAGTGCCATTATTCAGCATGGCTTACGGGTGTACGCAGGAGATATATGTGCATTACAGGACTGGCTACGCTATCCGTTGGGTGAATTAGATGGTCAAACGCCGTTGTAACTGTTGACTACTGTGGCTGGCTTCACCCATGTTAACGATGTATTAGGCCGGATTGAACACGGAATTTTCTTTTAGTCTTTTACCTCATTAATCCGCGCCATCCACTTTTTCAGCTTGCCGGGTTATCAAATCAGAGCCACTCGACATCGACGAACGGCTCTATGACCCATCCAGACGGAGGTAGTTGACAGAATTAGCTCTACCCACAGCGGATTGTTTTTGCCCTAACTAGCGTTGTGCTGAAAACCAGTAACTTTGCAGTCTTTTTTCGCACAGTAATGATTACTGTCTTCTTCTAATGGAACAGGATAATTTTGACCGGCCCGACAACCAGGGCCGCCCAGACAGAGAGCCGCGCCGTGATGGTGACCGCCCTGCATTTGGCCGTCGGGATGACGACCGCCGTGACAACCGGGCTAGTAGCCCACGGGGTGATGACAACAAACCCCGCCCTTCTTTTGATCGGCGTGACGATAAACCCCGCTTTGGGGGTGCTCGCGAGGATAAACCCCGCTTTGAGCGCGGCAGTTATGGCCAGCGCGATACCGACCGGCGCGATGATAAGCCCCGATTTGGTGGGCCACGCGACGATGACCGGCGCGATAGCCGCCCTTCCGTTAATCGTGATGACAAGCCGCGTTTTGACCGCGACAGCAAACCCCGCTTTGAACGGTATGACAAGCCCCGCTTTGAGCGCGATAGCCGACCACCGTTTAATCGGGAGGATAAGCCTCGCTTTGACCGCGACAGTCGCCCTTCTTTTAACCGCGACGACAAGCCGCGATTTGACCGCGATAGTAAACCCTCCTTTAACCGCGATGACAGGCCTCGGTTTGGTAATGACCGGCGGGGGGGTGAAGACCGTCGTAGTGATGGGCCACCCCGCTTTAACCGCGATAGCCGTCCATCATTCGACCAGCGCGACGACAAGCCCCGATTCGAGCGGGATAGCCGACCTGCCTTTAACCGGGAGGACAAACCCCGGTTTGAGCGGGATAGCCGCCCCTCATTCAGTCGGGATGATAAGCCGCGCTTTGACCGAGATAACCGCCCATCAGGAGATCGGCGGGATGACAAGCCGCGTTTTGACCGCGACAGCAAACCCCGCTTTGAACGGGATGACAAGCCCCGCTTTGAGCGCGATAGCCGACCACCGTTTAATCGGGAGGATAAGCCTCGCTTTGACCGCGACAGTCGCCCTGCTTTTAACCGCGACGACAAGCCGCGATTTGACCGCGACAGCAAACCTCAATTTGAGCGGGGTAATAAGCCAGCTTATAACCGGGATGAAAAACCCCGGTTCGACCGCGATAAGACGAGTGAACCCCGCACACCCCGTACGGGTGGTCTATCGTCGAGCGACCGGCGTACCGGGCGGTTCGATAAGGCCCCGAACTATAACCTTGATGTGGTACGGAAAAACCTGCCCAAAGCCAAACGGGCGGTAGTCAATAAACGCGATGAAGAAACCTCGAAAGGCACGGCTGAACCGGGTCAAATGCGTCTGAATCGGTACATTGCCAACGCGGGGGTTTGCTCGCGCCGGGAAGCCGACGAACTCATTGCCCGGGGCGATATTCAGGTAAACAGTAACGTCATTACTGAAATGGGCTACAAAGTGATGCCTACCGATGTAGTGAAGTATGGCAGCAAAGTGCTAAACCCCGAAAAAATGGTATATGTACTGCTGAACAAACCCAAAGACTACCTAACCACCACCGACGACCCCGAAGAACGGCGTACCGTAATGGAACTGGTAGCCGATGCAGGGCCATTTCGCATTTACCCCGTTGGTCGGCTCGATCGTAATACCACTGGCCTGCTTCTGATGACTAACGATGGCGAACTGGCTGACAAACTCACCCATCCCTCCAACAACATCCGCAAGATATATCAGGTAGAGTTGGACAAGCCCATCACCGAAGAGCATTTCGAGGCTTTGAAACAAGGCGTGGAACTTGAAGATGGCCTCATTAAGCCCGATGAGTTGAGTATCGTCACGCCCGATGCCCACGTCATTGGCATCGAGATTCACAGTGGCCGCAACCGCATTGTTCGGCGCATGTTCGAGCATTTGGGGTATGAGGTTACCAAACTGGACCGCACCACCTTTGCGGGTCTGACCAAAAAAGAGTTGCCACGGGGCACCTGGCGGTTTCTGGACCCCAAAGAAGTGGTAAAGTTGAAATTCTTTTAATTTGGGGTAAAGTCGTTTCTGAAAACCCGCAAACTATACAGTTTGCGGGTTTTCTATTAATTTAGGGCTTCGTCTTATCAACTTACGCCCAGTTATGGTTAAACCTGCTTTTCGCTGGCTATTGCTGTCCCTCACGGTCAGCGTTGCTCTTGCTCAATCGCCTGCCAAAAAAATACTCGTTACCGACCTCACCCGAATTAAGCAGGTTGGTGGTATTCAACTTGCCCCCGACGGGCAACGGGCCGTTTATACCCTCACCACCATTGAGGCCAACGCCGACCAAAAGCCCGACACGCCACCCGACGATTACGACTACAAAACCCATATTTATTTAACTAGCCTGAAACCTGGCGATGCCCGTGCCCTCACGCACGGTGCCGAATCGGCCCGGCAGCCGGTGTGGGCACCCGATGGGAAGTCTATTGCCTTTGCCAGAACAGTAAAAGGTAAATCGCAGATTTTTGTGATGCCCCTCGATGGGGGCGAAGCCTGGCAACTCACTAACTCGACTTACGGAGCCTCTAACCCCCTTTGGTTACCTGATAGCAAACGGATTGTGTTTACCAGTACCACCACCTTTGCCGATATACTGAAAGACTCGACCCTGAACCCCAATAAAGACCTTCCCGGCTGGTCGCTCGAAAAGCCCGGATTTCCCCGCAACGACTTTATCCGGGAAGACAAAAAAATAAAGCCCAACCCTGATGGCTCCCTGGTCGAAATCAGGGCATACCTAACCAAAGATGTAGCCGATAAAAAAGCAAAAGTCATTAACCGGTTGAATTTCCAGGGCGAGGCCACCACCGAGCCAGAGATGAGCTTTCAGCACCTGTTTATTACCGATGTGCAGGAAAAAGCCACTGCCAGTCCCCTCACGCGGGGATTTGCCTCGTACCAGTCCGCTAATGTGCTGCCCAATGGGCAATTTGTACTGGCTGTTACTGACCGTGACCCCACCCAGCACCCCGACCGCGAGCAGGACAACGCCATTGTAGCCCTGCCAACAGACGGGTCGCGCACGGCCATGCTGGTACTGGGCGAACGGGGCAAATCGTATAATGCGCCGGAGGTATCACCCGATGGGCGACAACTGGCTTTTCTGGTAAGCGCGTCTGAAGACGTAAGTTTCGGGCAGATTGGCCTGGTTACCCTCAATATTACCACCGCCACCAACCCACAACTCATTCCATTCGACCGGGCCGCCAACAGTTTCCGGTGGGCAACGGCTCCGGCCATAGCAGCCAAACGTAAAAAAGCCGGTTCGGCTGCACAATGGCTTTATTTTGTAGCTCCATCAAATGGCGGTATTCCCCTGTATCGGCTCGACCCGGCCACTAAACAAGTTACCCAGTTAACCGACTTTTTATCGGGTATCGTTAACTTCGATGTGGCGGGCAATACGGTGGTTTTCGCCAAAACCGAAGTAGCTAACCCCTCCGAATTGTTCCGTGCCGACGCAGCTCTAACCCTCACCCCTATTAAACTCTCGAATC
>JBBQUC010000106.1:0-10092 GCA_038212815.1 Cytophagales bacterium | reverse complement strand
GTTACTAGCGGCACTCTGGCAGCGGCCCGAACTAGTCGAACAGCCTGCACAGCTTAAGTCTGATTTCGGTTGGAACTGGCGTAACTATACCCGCTGGGCAGCAGTGTTTGTTGGCACATTGCTACTGACTTACAGCAGTTTCTGGTCGTATCGGCAGTTTTTCCCTGCCGATATGCTCATTCAGACAGCCTTTGGCAGCACCCGTACAATTATCTTACCCGACCAGTCAGTTATCACCTTAAACGGAAACAGTCAGATTCGGTATCCGGCCAACTGGCAGGCAGACAAGCCCCGTGAAGTTTGGCTCAATGGCGAAGCATTCTTCCGGGTTACGCATCAGGCTTCTCACGCCCCCTTTACCGTACACCTCCCTGCCCAGTTGAACATTGAGGTGCTGGGTACGCAGTTCAACGTATCGGCGCGGCCTACTCAGATGCGGGTGGTACTCAACTCCGGGCATATTCAATTGAAAAGCACCGCCTGGGGTACAAATCAACGAGTGGATATGAAACCAGGCGAGCTCTTTGAGGCTACTACTGGTGCCGTCAATGCCCCAAATATACTGCATCGCCGGGTTGACCCCGCCGTGTATGCCTCCTGGCAAACCAGCCGACTTACCTTCGACAATACCAGTTTTGCCGAGATTGTACAACGGCTTAAAGATACCTACGGGCTGGATATTGTGGTGACCGACCCCAAACTGTTGCAACAGCGGTTTTCGGGGAGTGTGCCCAACCAAAACGCTGGCCTGATTCTCGACGGCCTCGCTACCCTGTACAAACTGCGGATTCAGCGGCAGAATAACCAAATCTTCATTAAACCAACCGAGTAAATCATTTTCCGACCATGACTATGCATCGAACATTACTTGTGTTTGCCGGGCTGGCCTTTGCCAATTTTACCCCAGCTATGAGCCAAACATCGGCACTAGCCTCCAGCAGGCGGGTAGCTGCGGCTTACACCCCCCAGCGCGAAATAACCACCGAACCCACTACCGTTCGGACAGTATCGCTTAAAAATGCCCTGACCCAACTCGAAAAGCGGTATAGCGTATCGTTTATTTACCGCGCTGAACTGGTCGATATGCACGTACAGGCTCCCGTCAACACCAGTGGACGGCTCAATGATGACCTGCAAAAACTGCTGATCGTTAACAACCTGTCGTCGGAGAAAGTCCGGGATAATTTTTTCATTATTCTGGCCAAAGATCAAAAAGCCGACAAAACGCTGCGGCAGTTAAAACGGGCGGGTGTACCCGCCGAAAACGGCTTACAAGGCCCTTTAGCCCTGCCCGGCGCGGTGCTGTCGCTCGAAAACAGGATTAGTCACACGGGACTGGTGCTGAACATGATGATTCAGGAACGCACGGTTACAGGCCGCATTACCGACGAAAATGGCGAGGGTCTGCCGGGGGCCTCTGTAGCCGTTAAAGGCACCAGCCGAGGCACCACCGCTACGGCCGAAGGCACCTATTCTATTAGTGTACCCAGTAACGATGCCGTGCTGGTCGTTTCGTTCATCTGATACGTCTCGCAGGAGATTCCCGTAGGTGCCAAATCGGTGGCTAACCTCTCACTGGCTACTGATGTAAAAACCCTACAGGAAGTACAGGTCAACATTGGCTACGGGTCAGTAGCCCGGCGCGATGCTGTAGGGGCATTGGCGGTAGCGGGTCGGAAAGAGTTTGGCGATGTGAATGTGCAGAATATCAGCCAGTTGCTTCAGGGAAAAATATCGGGCGTACAGGTAGTCAATGACGATGGCTTGCCCGGCTCTAATACCCGCATTGTAGTGCGCGGCACGGGGTCGTTTACCAATGCGGATCCACTCTATGTCATTGATAATATTCAGACCGGCAGTGGTGAATTTAATGCCCTGAACCCCAACGATATTGAGAACATTACCGTACTGAAAGACGCGGCTTCAATTGCTATCTACGGGGCTAAAGGAGCCAATGGGGTGGTGCTGGTAACCACCAAACGAGCCAAGGCAGGTACGCCAAAAGTAACCTACAACGGTTACATTGGTGTTTCGCAACCCTGGAAAAAACTAGACATACTCAACGCAGCCCAGTATATCGACCTGGTGAAAGATATTGCCGTATCGCAGCAAACTACCCTGCCGGCCAAATTGGGAACCGCCGATGTATTAACCGACCGCACCAACTGGCAGGATGCCATCTACCGCTCTGGGCAGCGGCAGGAGCACTATCTAAACATCAACGGCGGCACCGATAAAGTGACCTATCAGGCATCGCTGGGCTATACTAATCAAGATGCCATTCTGATTGGCCGCAATTTCCAACGGAGCAATGTGCGGTTTGGGCTGGAAGAAAAATTGGGCCGCACCAACCGGGTACGGCTGGGGCAAACCGTCAACTTCCGATATCAGGTACAGGCCGGTAATCCGCCAAGTTTTATTGATGCCCTGCGAATGCCCCCATACGCGCCTATTTATGACCCAGCCAACTTGGGCGGCTACTCGAAAGTAACCACCATTAACGACCTTAACGATGCCTATAATCCCCTAACGGGCGTAAATCTGAACGAGAGTCGTTACCGTGATATTCAGACTTATGCCCAGGTATATGGCGAAGTAGACGTTATTCGGGGGCTAACGTTTCGCACCCAGGCCTCGTTTACCTTTGCCGCTAACAGTGGGTATAGCTACACTCAGGCCAACCAGAATGGCAACCTCACCAATGCCAATGGGGTTACAGAATACTATGGCTATGGCATTACCCCCCTGGTTGAGAATACACTGACCTTTGCCCGCGAGTTTGGCGGCATTCATAGCCTCAATGTAGTGGTGGGAAATACCTATAAGAAAGGAGTATTATACCGAAATGTCAGCCTAACGGGTAGCGATTTCCCCAATGACGATATCAAGAATATTCTGGTGGCACCTAAAAGCAGCATTACGGGTGGCTCGGCAGGGCAAGATGCCTTTCTCTCCTACTTTGGGCGGGTTCAGTACCAATTGCTCAACAAATACCTGCTTACGGCCAGCTTACGACGCGACCGCAGCCCGGCATTCCCTAATAATCCCAGTGCGTATTTCCCAGCAGTGGGTGTTGCCTGGAAACTCCACGAGGAATCTTTCCTGAAAAACATCTCTTTCATTTCAGAACTGAAACTGCGCGCCAGTTGGGGTAAGGCCGGGAATGACAACATCGGCTATTTCCGCACCAGCACCAACATCTGGAAAGGGCAGGGTAACAACATCGTCTATTCGCTCGGCCCCGATAAGGGCTATGTCCAGGGCAGCACGGTCAATGCTGCCGTAAACCCTACTATTCAGTGGGAAGAAACTACCCAAACCGACGTTGGGCTAGACCTGGGTATGCTGAACAATAAACTGGCTGTTACCTTCGATTACTACAACCGCCTGAATAACGGCCTGCTCACCAACGTCTATATTCCGCTCTCGACCGGCTATGGCGGCCCCTACGACCGTACCGGCACTATCCCAACCAATGCCGGGTCGGCGTTTAACCGGGGGCTTGAACTAGCAGTCAATTATCAGGGCAATATCCAGGCGTTCCAGTTTAGCATGGGTATAAACGGAGCCTACAACAAAAACCAGGTCTCCTCGCTCGGCACTGAAGGGGGCATCCCCATTGTGGCGGGCGGGTTCGATGGCGTATCGTCTATTACCCGCACGGCTCCCGGCCAGCCCATTGGCGCATTCTATGGGTATGTGGTTGACCATGTGGCCCGCGACAAAGCTGATGTAACTAAATATGGCGTAGACAAAGATGGCAACTCGACGTATCAGGACAAGCTGTTGCCCGGCGATATTATCTTCCGCGACCTGAATGGCGATGGCAAAGTGGACGAAAAAGACCAGACTTACCTGGGTAGCCCCATACCAAGCTATACCTACGGGGCCAACCTAAACGCGGGATATAAGGGCTTCGATTTTATGCTCTCTTTCCAGGGGGTAGCCGGTGTTCAGATTGTAAATGCCCTGAAATACTGGACAGAAGGTACCACCCGTCCGTTTAATAGCTCAGCTATTTTATTGAACCGCTGGCGGAAAGAGGGCGATGTCACGAGCCTTCCACGGGCAGGGCAAAATGCCAATGGCAACCTGAATCTGCGCCCCTCCGACCGCTTTGTTGAAAATGGAGCCTACACCCGCATTCGGAATATCACAGTAGGCTACCGGCTCCCTGCTACCCTACTCAGCAAGATCACCAACAACACCCTCTCAAGCTTACGGGTCTATGCCACGGGCCAGAATCTATTCACGTTTACCAAATACAGCGGCTATGATCCCGAAATCAGTACCAAAGACGGGTACGGGAATTTCCTGTTCGAGCGCGGTATCGACCACGGCCAGTACCCACAGCCCTGCACGTTTATCTTCGGTTTACAAGTTGGCTTCTAATCTCCAGGCTAGTTTATCCCCTTTTAGTCATGAAAAAAATCATTTTCCCCCTGCTTACCACCGTGCTGCTTTTGCTGACGGGTGGCTGCAAAGAAAGCATTGTTGACCTCCAGAACCAGAGTCAGTACAGTGATGCTACATACTATAAAAGTGCCCCGCAGTTCAACGAGGCTGTTATTGCTACTTACTCGGTGCTGCTCGACAGAGGTTTTTACTCCCGCGACTGGTATTTCCTGTTCGACCTGCTAGGCAACGAGGCCGAACGCGACGCACCTCTATTGGGCGATTTGCTCCAACTGCACGATTATAGCTTCGGCACCAGCCACCAGCAGATTACCGACCTCTGGCAGTCACTTTATCGCATCATTTTACGATCTAACCTAGTGATTGGCAAAGCTAGTGAATGGCAGCCCACCCTAGCCGATGATGTCGCTAAAAAGAAACAGTACATTGCCGAGGCCCGGTTTCTGAAAGGGTATGCCGAGATGTATTTGGTAACCCTTTGGGGTCGCGTACCGCTTAAGCCCGACTACGCCAGTGCCAACGATTTTTACGCCAGTCGGGCCAGTGTTGCCGATGGCTGGAAAGCGGCTGAGGCCGACCTCACCGCAGCCCTGACCGACCTTCCCGTTAAATACGCCGAGGCCGACCGGGGCCGCGCTACTCAGGGTGCCGCCATTGCCCTGCTGGGCAGAGCCTTGCTGTACCAGAAAAAATACGCTGAATCGGCAGCCCAGTTAGAAAAACTGACCAAAGCCCCCTATACCTATAAGTTGAACAGCAGCTACGACAACCAGTTTTCAGAAACAAACGGAGCCAGCCCTGAGACTATCTTCGATGTGCCGCACTTCTGGGGTGGATGGGGACAGGGGAATGCTTACTACATGTTTGGCGGGCAGGAAGCCTGGGGCGGCAAAGCCTCGCATACAGGCCGGGCGCAGGAGTATGGCTGGAATGACTGGCGCAACGTGTTTATCTCTGACGCGGCCGTAAGATCATTTACGTATAAAGATGAAGCAGGTAAGACATATATCGACCCCCGCGCCAAACTGACCTTTTATGGCGATGCCGCCAGCGGGGGCGATACTGATTTCTGCAATGCCTGCACGGGCGAGCCAAGCGTAAAAGACCGGGGGTACAAACTTATTAAACTAGCCGATGGCACTACTGCCTATAATTATCCCTACGACAAAGCTAATGGCTACCGGTTCCGTAAGTACGAACCCTACGAAGGTGCTGAGCAAAGCGGTCAGCCCCAGAGTAATGTGAACTCGCAGGTTGTACGGTATGCCGATGTGCTGCTCATGCTGGCCGAGTGTTATATCAATACGGGTAAAGTAGCCGATGCGCTCCCCCTCATCAATACCGTTCGCAGCCGGGTAAAATCATTTACCTACACTGCCCTCGGCACCCAGGCCCAAGCCATGGAAAAACTCATGCTCGAACGGCGGCTTGAACTAACCGGCGAACAGTCGCGGTATTTCGATTTGCTGCGCTGGGGCGTTGCCAAACAAACCATCAATGCTGAAAAGCAACTCCAGATTGGGCGCCAACCCTTTCAGGATAAAAATATACTGCTGCCTATTCCCCAGTTAGAGCGCGATACCAACCCTGGCCTGTCGAGCGATGTACAGGGAGGCTGGAACTAATTACTAGGGGTTACTGCGTACCTGTTACCAACTACGCATGGAGTAGAACCGCATGGCCGCTGAGCCATGTGGTTTTTGTTTTTGGAATAAATGGGTATTTTTGAGGGCTTTTGCCTTTATCTTATTCCATGCGCCTGACAGCCACCCTTGCCATTCTGCTTATCCCAATGACCAATTTGGCTCAACCAATACCTTCACGAACCTTCGATTTGCAGGGCCACCGGGGGTGCCGGGGGCTGCTGCCAGAAAACACGATACCAGCCTTTCTGAAGGCATTGGAACTGGGAGTCAACACGCTGGAACTGGATGTGGTCATTAGCCAGGACAAGCAGGTGGTGGTCTCGCACGAGCCGTATATGAATGCGGCTTTTAGCATTAACCCTAACGGCCAGCCGGTTACCAAAGACAAGCAAAAAAGCCTGGTGCTGTATCAAATGCCCTACAGCCTCATAAAAACCTACGATGTAGGCAGCAATGGGAACGCCAGTTTTCCCGAACAGCAGAAAATGAAGGCCTATAAGCCGTTACTGCACGAGGTAATCGAGGCCGCCGAAACTTACCGCAGGCAACACAACAGCCCGGCAGTTGCCTATAATATCGAAATCAAGAGCGAGGCCGATGAGTACGGCAAAAGCCAGCCCGCCCCTGCCGAATTTTGTCAGCTTGTGTATGCTGTTATCAATGGGTTGCTGCCACCCAGTCGGATTATTATCCAGAGTTTCGACTTTGCGGTGCTGAAAGAATGGAAAAAACAAACCGACGCGGGGAAATTCAACAAAGTGAGGCTAGCGGCTTTAGTCGAAAACCTGCGCAGTCCAGAGAAAAATTTGGAAGACCTGGGCTTCGTACCCGATATTTATAGCCCCTACTATCGGCTCGTTGGTCGCGAACGTATTGCCGAATTACACCAGAAAGGGATCAAGGTGGTTCCGTGGACGGTAAACAATCCCGACGATATGCGCCGCCTACTCGACCTGGGTGTAGATGGCCTTATCACCGACTACCCGGATAGAGCTAAAAGCTTGTAGTTTGCTATGCTGAACGAGACTCTCAAATGGCTGCTTCAACGCCGACTACCGCGCATCCACCAGATGCAGCAGCAGCCCGGTGCGGTCCAGCAGCGGGTATTTGAGCGACTAGTCAGCAAAGGCAAGCGAACAGTTTGGGGAAAACAACACCATTACGCCGACATTAGCACGCTCCGGCAGTTTCAGGAGCAGGTACCTGTGTCAGGCTACGAAGACCTGTTTCCGTACATTGAACGAGTAATGCGGGGCGAAACCAACGTGCTGTGGTCATCGCCAACGCGGTGGTTCGCCAAGTCGTCGGGCACTACCAATGCCCGAAGCAAATTTATTCCGGTTTCGCCCGAAGCCCTCGATGAGTGTCATTTGCAAGGAGGCAAAGACATGATGGCCCTGTACGTAGCCAACCGGCCCGATACGCAGGTATTTACGGGTAAGGGCTTATCTATTGGTGGCAGTCTGCACGAAAACCCGTATAGCAAACAGGGCGCGGCTGGCGACGTATCGGCAGTAGTGATGAAAAACCTACCGGCCTGGGGTCAGTTTATCCGCACCCCCTCGCTGGATGTTGCCCTGATGAGCGAATGGGAAACCAAACTCGAACGCATGGCCGAGATAACTGCCACGCAGAATGTAACGAGTATTCTGGGCGTACCTACCTGGACTCTGGTACTTATTGAAAAAATTCTGGCCCTCACGGGCAAGCAGCGAATTCTGGACGTATGGCCTAACTTCGAGGTGTTTGTGCATGGAGCTGTTGCCTTTCAGCCCTATCGCGATGTATTTTCGCAGCAGGTGTTTCCAGCATCGGGGGTGGGGTATCTGGAGGTATATAATGCCTCAGAAGGTTATTTTGCCATTCAGGATGAAATGGCCCGCGTGGGCGAAATGCTATTAATGCTCGACTACGGGATTTTCTATGAGTTTGTACCCATCGAGCAGGCAGACCAACCTTACCCCCGCGCCCTAACCATTGAGGAGGTTGAACTGGACAAAAACTATGCCTTAGTTATTACAACTAATAGTGGGCTATGGCGCTACCGCATTGGCGACACCGTACGGTTTACCTCGCTTTACCCCCACCGGGTGCGGGTCAGTGGTCGCACTAAGCAGTTTATCAATGCCTTTGGCGAGGAGGTAATCGTTGAAAATGCCGAAGCTGCTATTACGCAAGCCTGTGTCGCCACTGGAGCTATTCTGGCCGATTATACTGCCGGGCCGATGTATATGCAAAGCGGTACCAAAGGCGGCCATGAGTGGGTTGTTGAATTTGTTCGCGAGCCAGACAATCAGCAAACCTTTAACCGGATACTCGACGAGTCACTCCGGCAAGTCAACTCCGACTACGATGCCAAACGGTATCTGGACATGGCTCTTCAACGGCCCCGGGTGCATGTGGTGCCACGCGGCACTTTTTACGGCTGGCTGCGGCAGCGCGGTAAACTGGGTGGTCAGCATAAAGTACCCCGCCTGAGCAACAGCCGGGAGTACTTAGATGATATTCTGGGGCAGGTACTGGAATTATAACTTACCGCAACACGCTGTCAACTGGAGCCACCTGCGCCGGCACGGCCTGCTGCTGAGGGGCTGGTTGCCCAGCCTGGGGTTGGGTTTGTACCTGCGGAGAGCTAGGCTGCGGTTGCTGATAACCAGGCATTGCCGACTGATCGCCGTAAGGGCGCATCGGCATACCCACCACTTCAACACTGGTAATGTAGTATTTGGTGTCACCGTTCCAGGGCAATTTCAGAATCTTCTCTTCGTAATGTAGGGTTACCCGCTGCCCTGTTTTTACGGCCTCCGTAATCTGTGCCGCAACAATATCCTCTTTCACCGAAAAATCGAAGAATTGAGGGGTTAAAGAGCCGGTCTCACCCGAAAAACCACCGACGTTTAGTACCCCTTCGTAGGTTTTAAACAGAAAGCCCCGGCGGCTGAATTTAGAGACCGTACCGGCGCGTTCGCCATCGGAGTAACTCCAGCCCGTAAGCACATAGAGGAGTCCGAAAACGAAAAGCAGAAAAATAACAAGATACAGAATGGCTCGCATAATAGTAAAAGTTGGTTTAGTGAGGTCTATTTCCACCTGCAAATAGACCTAAAATTGGGGAACTCGCAAAACCTTTCCTAAATATCCGTCTATCGGCCACGCCACTGGCAGGACACACTCAAGGTTATTTCTTCCCGCTGCGCTTAATCGGTCTGCCGTATTTCAGCATCTTTTCAGCAGCATGGTCGCGCCGAACGTTTACTTTTTTATTCTTGGCCAGTTTCTCGTGAAAGGCAGGGCCAACGTCTTCGCGTTTGGGCACCTTCACGGTAATGGTTTTCATGTATATATCCGGAATCTCGTGCTCGGTTAGCACGTCCGTAACCTCCAGGCCATCGGGTTGGGGCAAAGCGGGTATCGAGTAATTCATCAGTTTCTCAATGGCTGTCTGACGCTCGCCATCGGCAGCGGTAATAAAGGCAATGGCAATGCCCGGCATATCGGCACGACCTGTTCGGCCAATGCGGTGAATATACGTCTCCGGCACATCGGGCAGGTCGAAATTAATTACATGCGATACCTCGGCTATATCCATTCCTCTGGCAATTACGTCGGTAGCAATGAGAACCCGGTACTCCCCTGCTTTAAATCGGTTTACGGCCTCAAAGCGTTTGTTCTGCGCTTTATTGGCATGAATGATCCCTACTGTATCGGAGAATTTATAGTCTAACTGGTCATATACCTCGTCGGCCATGCTGCGGGTCGCTACAAAAACCAGTACTTTATTCATGGTTTCGTCCTGAGTCAGGAGCAATTCCAGCAAGTTGATTTTGGTATAAAAATTAGGTACACTAAAATACCCTTGCTGAATATTGGTCAGCGGAGTACCGGCAGGCGCGGCTTCTACCCGCACCGGACTGGCAAAATAGGTATTGAGCAGCCCCTCAACCTCGTCGGTCAGCGTAGCCGAAAACAAGAGATTCTGGCGTTTAGGCGGCAGCAAATCCAGCACTATTTTCAGTTGCGTACGAAACCC
>JBBQUC010000105.1:0-10134 GCA_038212815.1 Cytophagales bacterium | reverse complement strand
CGTCCTGGTCGGTGTGAAAATCGTCTTCAAAAATAATTTTGTTGCCCGGCACAAAGTCGTAGTTGGCATACGAGCGCATACTCGGCGGGGTAGCTTTGGCGGGTGAACCAGTAGACGAGGCCGCTGTGGTATTATTGTCGTCGGGGTTTTGGGTAGGCGCGGGGTTCTGCCCATTGGTGGGTTTCTTGTTGCCATTTTTCACCCCTTCTTCCACTTTATCGAGGCCCTTGTTGATACCCTGGTCTATTTTCTGGTTGGCGCGATTAACGGCGGCATTGTTGGCCCGGTCGAGCAGGTTACCGAACTGGGCAAAAGCCGGGGCGGTGAGCAGCGTGGCTGCCAGGATAAGACTGACTGTTTTCATGTGCGTAAAGAATAACTGTGTTCTAGCCACAAACCTACCACTACTGTTCAATAATCACTAAACGCTAATGTAACCTTGTTTTGCTGCCATGTAACAGGCTGTTTTCAGGCAGTGTCTTGAACAAGCCTTATCTGTCTAACCCATACTCGCTGGGCAAAACGCCAAACTGGTCGCGGAAACTTTTGGAGAAATAGGAGAGGCTCTCGAACCCAACGGCAAAGGCCACCTCAGAGACACTGGCACTGCGCCCCGCCAGCAGGTCGGCAGCGCGTTGCAGGCGCAGGTGGCGCACAAACTCCGTGGCCGATTGGTTGGTAACAGCTTTGAGTTTGCGGTGTAGTTGCATCCGACTCATGTTGAGAGCCTCGGCTAGCTGCTCGACCATAAAGGAACTGTCGCCCACATGCTGCTCGACGATGGCAATGGCGCGGTGCAGAAACTGCTCCTCAACGGAGGTGATAGGCACCGCCGATGGTCTTACCACCAACTCCCGCCCAAATCGCTCGCGGAGTTTTTGCCGCTGGGCAAGCAGGTTGCGTGCCCGTGCCCGCAGTTCGTCGGGGTGGAAGGGTTTTATCAGGTATTCGTCGGCCCCGTGGCTGTAGCCCTCGATCCGGTTTTGGGTGCTGGCTTTAGCGGTGAGCATAATTACCGGAATGTGGTCGGTGGTAGCCTGGGTTTTCAGGGCCTGGCAAAACCCCATGCCGTCCAGTTCGGGCATGAGCCAATCGCAAATAACCAGATCAGGAACCCCGTAAGTAGCTTTGGCTAGCCCCTCGCGGCCATTAGCGGCTTCTACTACCCGGTACTCATCGGTCATGACCTGCTGAATATATTGCCGCACGTCGGGGTTATCTTCAACGATCAGCAGCAGGGGTTTTTCGGCAATGCGCACCGATAGGCTGTTGGTAAGTGGTTCGGAGCTATACGCCGGTTCTGTAGCGGGCAGGCTGGGTGCTGACGGGATAGCGGGTAGGGTAACCCCGTTGGCGGAGAGGTGGTGGGCCTGTATGCCCCACGACTGTGCATCGGCGGGCCAGGTAACCACAAACGTAGTGCCTTGCCCGGTTGTACTGGCTACAGACACGCGGCCCCGCATAAGCCCTACCAACTCCTGCACCAGGGCCAGCCCAATTCCTGTACCGCCACTGTAGGCCGAGTTGGCAGTTGGCACCTGATGGAATCGCTGGAATCTCTGCACTTGCTGATCGGCGGGAATGCCCGGCCCCGTATCGCTCACCTGCACCACAGCCTGTCCACTGGCGGCAGCAGTCAACGTTACCTGTACCTGTCCCCCCGATGGGGTAAACTTGAGGGCATTGGCCAGCAGGTTAGTCGTGATCTTTTCGAGCTTGTCGCGGTCGAAATACGCCGTATCGAAAGCAGCGGTATGAGCCGCATAGGTTAGCTGGATGTCGCGGCTGTCGGCCAGCGATTCGAACGAAGTGATCAACAGCCGCAGCCAAGTGGTCAGGTTGCCGGGTTCAATATGGGGTTGCAGTTGCCCGGCATCGAGTTTGCTGAGGTCGAGGAGTTGGTTGACCAACGTGAGCAGCCGGGCCGCATGGCGTTGCATAAGCTGGTAGGTGGGGTTAGCGGGCTGCTGACGAAGCAGATCGGTGAGTGGCCCCAGAATGAGGCTGAGTGGGGTGCGAAACTCATGCGAGATATTGGTGAAAAACTGGGTGCGGAGTTGCTCCAGAGTGCGCTGTTCGCGCTCGCGCAGAATTTCCTGCTCGATGGTGAGTTTCTGAATTTCGGTCTGTTTATGTTTGTAGCTTAACCCCAGCGAAAAGCAGAGGAGTTCGGCCAGAATCCCGATGTTAAGGAAAAACAGGGGTTCATCCCAGGCGTGGTGGATGGGGGTATCCAGGTTACTGAAACTAAACCCCATGGCCAGTAGGGCACCCACCAGCAGAAAAGCCGACCCTGTGGCGAAATAATTGGTCATTGTATCGGGCCGACGCAGGGCGTGCCGAATACCAATGACCGAGGCCACCGCCACCGCCAGCCTTACCAGCGAATGAACTACCTCGTGCGCGGGTGTACGTGTCCAGGAGGTCTCGAACAGGCAAATAGCTAATTCGAGGGCAGCGTAGGCTAATAGCCCAATCTGCATTTTGCGGAAAAGCGGATAAATCCGGGGTAAATATTGCCGTAGCCCCAGAAACGTATCGGCAAACCGGAAATAGAATATGTACGCCAGCATCGGAAACCCAATCCGGCTAAAGGGATAAACTACGGCCTGAATATGGCTATCGGCAAACGTCCACAGCACCTTGAAGAAGAAAAAAGCCAGCCAGCAGAGGGCGTAGGCGGCATATTGCCAGTATGCCCGCTCGCGGGTAACTACCGCCTGCGCACCCATATAGAGGGTCATCATGCCAACGGCACCCATGAACCCCAGCAAAAATTCCTGATAAGTCATTCCAACCCCAATCCGACGATTCGCCAAACATACGAAGAATCATTGGATTGGGGTTCAGGGTAGCAAACCAGCCAGGGCGGTTTCCAGCAACGCGTGTTTTTGTTCCACCGTAAGCACCACCGGCAGTTGAGCCAGGCCAATGAGCCGACGCATGATTTCTACGCCGGTAAATTGTCGGCATAGGGACTCATCAAAGCCTACCGGACGTTGATAGTTTTCCTCGACAAGGGTGGCTACGGCATCGGGTTGGCAAGCGAGTTTCAGGTGGGCCAGCAGTACGCCCAGGTCAAACTCGGCGGGGCCGTAGAAACAGAATTCAGGGTCGATGATGCGCACCCCGTCGGTGGTTTTGAGCCAGCTACCGGGGTAATAGTCGCCATGCAGCAGGATAGGGCCATCGGCCAGATAAACCGCGCCTAACTCCGCTACGGTCTTGTGCAGGCGTAGGTGTTGTTTGTAGGGCATGGACAGAGCCTGTAGGCCGGGCTGTACGGTATCTAAATCGAAGCCATTATCGACCAGAAACGGGTAGTTGAAAATATGCTCGTGGTTCAAGGCCCGCATGGCGCGGTTGGCAAAAATAGGCGCGGGGGGAGCGGTAAGACCATGTAAGGCCGACAGGTATTGGGTTAGGGCCAGGGCATCGGCAGCCGACAGCAGGGCATCGGGTTGGTAGAGACTCGTAAAATCGCTGGCCGCGCCGAGGTCTTCCAGGAGTAGCACATAGTTATCCACATCCAGCCCTACGAGTTGGGGCATAAACCCCTGGAGGAAGCTATTTTGGGAAATCAGTTCATAAAACCGACCTTCTACCACGGCCCGCTCGGCGGGAGCGGCAATGGTTGGGTATTTCTCGACATAGGGTCTCGCCTGCTTCACAATAACCGTGCGCTGAGGCTGCCCCGGCTGGCTGATAGCTACGCGCAGGGTGTAGTTCATATTCCCCTCGCCGGGTTTGCTAAGGGCGGTAATGGTTTCGGCAGGGGTTAGCCAACTCTGCTGCCGCAGGTAGGTCTGGAGGGCTTCGGGTTGTTGCGCGTCTATAGTCATTGTCATTTTTAACAGCACAAACCTAAAAAAAGACGCTCGGTTTCCCAAGCGTCTTTTTTGTATATTGGCAATCTGGAAGGCTTATTTGCCGCCTTTTTCTTTAGCAACAACGGCTTCCGCCAAGTTTTGTGGCACCACTTCGTAATGGGCGAAAGTCAGGTTAGCCGTAGCCCGACCCGACGACATGGTGCGGAGGTCAGTTACGTAGCCGAACAGTTCCGACAGGGGAACGTCGGCTTTAATCACCTGCGAACCTGCTTTGGAATCCATGCCTTTCATCAAACCCCGCCGACGGTTCAAATCGCCGGTGATGGGGCCGGTGTATTCTTCAGGGGTTAACACCTCGACAGCCATGATGGGTTCGAGGAGTTTGGGGCCTGCCTGCCGGGCTGCTTCACGGAAGCCTAACCGGGCGGCCATCTCAAACGACAGCGAGTCGGAGTCAACATCGTGGAACGAGCCGTGGAAAATCCGCACCTTCATGTTCTGGAGGGGGAAACCGGCCAGCGGGCCGTTTTTCAACGACTCATCAAAGCCTTTCTGGATAGCCGGGATAAATTCGCGGGGAATAACACCACCCACAATCCCATTGACAAACTCTAAGCCCGGTTGCACAATGCCGTTCTCATCTTCGCCCCGTGGCCCCAGTTCAAACACGATGTCGGCAAACTTACCGCGACCACCCGTTTGTTTCTTATATACCTCGCGGTGCTCGACGTTCTTAGTCAGTTTCTCCTTATAGGCTACCTGTGGGGCACCCTGGTTCACTTCCACCTTAAACTCCCGGCGCATCCGGTCAATGATAATTTCGAGGTGCAACTCGCCCATACCCCGGATAATGGTTTGGCCGGTTTCTTCGTTCGATTCCACTTTCAGCGTGGGGTCTTCTTCAATCAGTTTCCCAATGGCTTTCGAGAAGTTATCCTGATCGGCGGTTTTCTTTGGCTCGATGGCATAGCCAATTACCGGCTCCGGGAATACCATCGACTCCAGAACAATCGGATGTTTCTCATCCGATAGCGTATCGCCCGTTTTGATGTCTTTAAATCCGACTACAGCCCCAATATCGCCCGCTTCGAGTTTGTCGATCTGGTTCTGCTTGTTGGCGTGCATCTGGAAAATCCGCGAAATCCGCTCTTTGTTGCCCGACCGGTTGTTCAGCACATACGAACCCGACTCCAGCACGCCCGAATACGAGCGAACGAAGCACAAGCGGCCTACATAAGGGTCGGTAGCAATTTTGAACGCGAGGCCAGAAAATGGCTCCGTAACACTTGGTTTGCGCGAAATTTCGGCACCCGTGTTGGGGTCGGTGCCTTTGATGCTCTCTTTGTCCATCGGCGAGGGCAACAGGGCCATCACGTAGTCGAGCATGGTTTGCACACCTTTATTTTTGAACGACGAACCGCAGAGCATCGGCACAATTTTCATGCTTACCGTTGCTGCCCGCAGAGCCGCCAGAATCTCGTTTTCAGTGATCGAGGCTGGGTCATCAAAATATTTCTCCATCAGCGTGTCATCGAACTCGGCAACTGCTTCGAGCAATTTTTCGCGCCATTCGGTGGCCTCCTCCAGCATATCAGCCGGGATAGGCACCTCTTTGAAGGTCATCCCCTTGTCGTCTTCGTTCCATTCCACCCCCCGGAAGTTCACCAGATCGACCACACCCTTGAAATTGTCTTCCTCGCCAATAGGCAACTGGAGGGGCACCGCATACGAGCCGAGCATCTCTTTCACCTGCTTGCACACATTCAGGAAGTCGGCACCGGCGCGGTCCATTTTGTTTACAAAACCCAAGCGGGCTACGTTGTAGTTGTTGGCCAGCCGCCAGTTGGTTTCCGACTGTGGTTCAACGCCATCCACGGCACTGAACAGAAACACCAGCCCGTCCAGTACGCGCAGCGAGCGGTTTACCTCCACCGTAAAGTCAACGTGACCAGGGGTGTCGATAATGTTGATGTGATAGGGCTGATCCCGGTAGGTCCAGTCAACGGTGGTAGCGGCCGAAGTGATGGTGATACCACGCTCCTGCTCCTGCTCCATCCAGTCCATGGTAGCGGCACCGTCGTGTACTTCACCAATTTTGTGACTAACACCCGAGTAGTAAAGGATACGCTCGGTTGTCGTAGTTTTCCCAGCATCAATGTGGGCGGCAATACCGATGTTCCTCGTGAATCTTAAATCGCGAGCCATTCTGTTTATATACTGATTTTTGTGTAATTCGCTAATCTAGAAGCGCGTAGATAAAACTCAGTACGAGCTACCCCCGCAAATCAGGACGCAAAATTACGAAAATTAGCCTGAAAATCAAAGGCTCGCTGATTAATAATTAGTTAAGGCCCACAGCCTATGGATCAGCCCTGGAAACTATTTCAGGTATTAATAAGCATTTAGTCGGCAGATATGTTTACGGATATAGGCCTGTGACCGGCGCTTGGTTTGGATACTACCAAACAACGCACCGAAGGGCTGACCAAATGATGAAACCCCTGAAAAAAATAGGTATTTGCCTGGATCATGCCACGGCCCACTTGCTGGAATTTACGGCTGAACCTTCAGCGTCAGACGTGATTACGTCAGCCTTTACGCACGAAGCGAAAGAGGATAGCCTGCGGAGAAGCGAAAACGTAATGCACAACAAAGAGCAGCATCAGCAGGCTGAGTACTACAAAAAACTAGGCGAGGTGATTCTTGGCTATGATGAAGTACTGCTCTTCGGCCCTACCGAGGCCAAGGCGGAGTTGGTCAATATTCTGCGCGACGATCATCGGTTTGCGGCCATTAAAATTGACGTGGAGCAAACCGATAAACTGACCGAAAATCAACAACAAGCTTTTGTTAGAGCCTTTTTTTCAAAGTAATGCCCAGATAAACGGCCCGGAATGCCTTGCCCGCCAGGGGTTTGACCCTCAACGGCGGCTCGTCGAGGATTAAGGTTGCCGTCTATAGGGTGGGGTCTGGAAAGTAGGTAGCTGAAAACCAGTGTTTATCGCCGAATATCCCCCCGCTTCAGGGCGCGAACGGCATAGTCGGCAGCCCGGGCCGAGAGGGCCATGTACGTCAGCGACGGGTTTTGGCAGGGCGATGAGGTCATACTGGCTCCATCGGTGCAGAACACGTTGTTGACGGCATGGTGCTGGTTGAACTTATTGACTACCGAGTTTTTGGGGCTGGTGCCCATGCGGGCCGTACCCATCTCGTGAATACTCAGGCCGGGGTGTGCCTGACTGTCGAACCCGTGGATGTTGGTAAATCCAGCTTTTTCGAGCATCAGCACGGCCTGTTCCTGCGCATCTTTCCGCATCAGGGTTTCGTTCTCGCGGTAATGCACGTCCATCTTCAGCACGGGTTGACCCCACTTGTCTTTCACGGCATCGGTCAGATACACGCGGTTGTCTGCGTAGGGCATACACTCGCCAAAGGCATCGAGGGTAACTTTCCAAAGGCCAAACTGGGTGGCTTTTTCTTTAAAGTCAGGGCCAAACCCGTCATCGTGCAGGGCATGTTCCCAGTTTTCGCGTCCTGTATAAACCTCAAACCCATAGCCCCGTTTAAACGCCTGCTTATCCTGGCCGGGCAGGTTCCGAAAGCGCGGAATGTACAAACCCGCCGGGTGCCGCCCGTAGTAGCCTTTGTCTAATTGGTGCGTATAATCGGCAGAGGCTCCCACATGAAAATGGTGATCCATGAGGTTACGGCCCAACTGCCCACTATCGTCCATGCCGTTCGGAAACCGCCCGGAGGTGGAGTTCATCAGAATATAGGTTGACCCCAGGGCCGAGGCATTCAGGAAAATAACCGGAGCCAGAAACTCGTGCCATTGGTGCGTCTGTTCGTCGATGACCCGCACACCCGTGGCCCTGCCTTTCTGCTCATCATACATAATGGAGTTGACAATAGAATGGGGCCGCACGGTAAGCCGTTTGGTTCGGCGGGCAGCGGGCAGCGTGGCCGACTGTGTGCTGAAATACGCCCCATACGGGCAACCGCGCATACAGAGGTTGCGGAACTGGCATTTGGCCCGGCCCAGGCTCATCTGCTCCGGGGTGGGTGCCGTGAGGTGAGCCGCCCGCGCCGAAATCACTTTGCGGTCGGCAAAGGTAGCGTTGATGGTGTGCCGCAGGTGGGTTTCCACGCAGTTATCGGGCAGGGCGGGCTGAAACTGACCGTCAGGCAGGTGGGGCAGGCCATCACGGTCGCCCGCAATCCCGGCAAACTTCTCGACATAGTCGTACCAGGGAGCAATGTCTTTATACCGGATGGGCCAATCGGTAGCGATGCCTTCTTTGGCGTTGGCTTCAAAATCAAGATCGGAGAACCGGAACGAGTATCGCCCCCACATCAGCGACTTGCCGCCAACGTGATACCCCCTGATCCAGTCGAACGGCTTTTCTTCGACGTAGGGGTTATCGAGGTCGTTGACAAAATGGTGGTAGGTGGCTTCGGTAATGGTAAAGCCCGTGCGGTTCTGTACGGGGTAGCGTTTAAGTAACTCGGTGGGCATATCGAGGTTATGGTGCGGAAACTCCCAGGGTGCCAGGGTGGCCGTATGGTAGTCTTTGACATGCTCAATCATGTGCCCGCGTTCCAGCAGCAGCACATTTAGCCCTTTCTCGCACAGTTCTTTCGCCGACCAGCCCCCGCTAATCCCGGAACCAACCACAATGGCATCAAAGTTCTTCCCGTTGGGGATAGGGGCAGGGGCGTTGGTAGGTTTCATACCGGATCAGGATTGAGCGGAGTATATGGAGTACGTTGTTATTGGCCAACACCAATACCGCCCGTCGCGGTTCACATGCTGCGGGCGGGTGTCGATAAGCTCGATGCAGCCTGCCAACACATCGCGCTGGGTAGTCGATTCTCGTTGGAGGTTATTCTAGCGTCATCGTTGAGATGATGGGCATTTTACCCGCCAAATTTTTGACAATAGGTATCGTGTGTAGGATTGTGGTAATTTCGCAGCTATCGCCCCTTACCTTGTAAACGATACTGTTATGAAAACAATCCTCCCGTTTCTGCTGCTGGCCGTTGGTGCTACCCAATCACTGGCAACCAACTACTACGTCTCGGCAGCCGGCAGCAATAGTAACGATGGCAAGTCAATGGCCAAACCGTTTCTGACTATCCAGAAAGCTGCCGACCTGACCAACCCCGGCGATACGGTACTGGTCATGACCGGTACCTACAATTCCAGCTCTGGCCCAATTCTGAATGTTACCCGCTCTGGCACGGCTGGGGGCTACATTACCTACAAAGCCATGCCGGGCCAAACCCCCAAAATCACGGCATCAGGCAATGTCTGGAATGCGGTCAGTATCAACGGCTCATACATTGTAGTTGAGGGGTTTGAGTTGATGGGCAACAACGCTAATCTGACCTACAACGGGGCATTTGCCTCTTATACCGAAGCCAAAAACGGTGGTACCAACTGGTCGGCCTACGCTAATTTCAACACCAATGCCCTCACAATTGGTGGCCCTAATACGGAGTCTAAATTTCCGCACCACGTGGCTATTCGGAATTGTCAGGTTCACGACTTTCCGGGTGGGGGCATCAACGCGATCCAGTCCGATTACACAACCATCGAAAACAATGTGGTGTATAACAATGCCTGGTTCATGATGTATGCAGGCAGCGGCATCAGTATTCTGACTCCTGTCAATAGTGATAAGGCAACTGGCTATAAAAATTTTGTCCGAAACAATACCTGTTTTACCAACAAAACCACCATTCCGTGGATTAGTGAGGGTAAACTGAGTGACGGAAACGGGATCATCATCGATGTAAATCTGCACAGCTATACTAACCAGAGCGGAACCAGCACCATTCCCGACGAAGCCTATCTGGGCCGGACATTAGTGGAAAACAACCTCAGCGTCAACAACGGCGGGTCGGGTATTCACAGCTACAAAGCTGCCCATGTGGATATTATCAACAATACGGCTTACCAAAATGGGACGGTTGTTGGCTATGCCGATATATTCTCGAATGCGGGTCAGGATGTCAATATCGTTAACAACATTATGTATGCCCGAACCGGGGGCAATTGCAATTCAAAGCCTACAAACACCAGTGAAGTCTATAATTACAATATCTATTTCAACGGCAAAGTAGGCTTTCAGGGAGCGAATGACATGATTGTCGACCCGGCATCAGGTTGAACGCATAAAAATAGGGGTATTGTGATTCTAGTCAGACCTTTGGGGAATGAACTGGGAAACATTCTTTGCCAAAGTCCCTGACTTTCGGCTTAACCGACGCAAAAAGCATGCACTGCTCGATATTTTGGTCA
>JBBQUC010000104.1:0-10145 GCA_038212815.1 Cytophagales bacterium | reverse complement strand
AGCCCACAATCCACGGAATACACGGCCCCCATTACCCTCGCCAAAACCACCACGGTACGGGCTATCACCTCTACCGGCGGGCGACTCACCCAAACCTTTACCCTGCATAAAGGCAAAGGCAAGCCCTATGCCTACACCCTGGCACCCGGCGAAGACGCTGACCCGAAAACCACCAAACTCACCGATGGCGTTCGGGGCGAAACTCCGCGTGACCGCCGACAGTGGGCGAGTTTCTACGGCACCGATATGGACGTAACCCTTGACCTCGGCGATGTGACGAGTGTAACCAAAGTGACGCTTAACTTTCTGAAAATTATCGCCACGAATGGCTTCCCGCCTACCTCGGTCGAAGTGGCCCTCTCGAAAGATGGGAAGGAGTTTAAAGAGGCCATTGCCCAGCCTGTAGCCTACGAATTACCCGGCCCCTGGGATATTCTGCCCGTAGTGGCCGACTTCCGCACGGGGCGGGCGCGGTATGTACGGGTGCGGGCCAAAAATGCTGGCCCTGCTCCAGAAGGACATCCCAAAGCAGGCGAAAAAACCTGGTTCGCCACCGACGAAATTGTGGTGGAATAGTCGTGTTTTTTCTGTATCTTGTACCATGAAACCACGCAAAAAAATTGTCGTTTTATCCGGGGCGGGCATCAGTGCTGAGAGTGGCATTGCCACCTTCCGCGACTCGAATGGGTTATGGGAGAACCACCGTATCGAAGACGTAGCTACCCCCGAAGGCTGGCACCGTAACCCCGACCTGGTGCTGGAGTTTTATAACCAACGCCGGAAACAGGCGCATACTGTACAGCCCAATGCAGGCCACTACGCCCTGGTTAAACTCGAAGAGAAGTATGAGGTAACCATTGTGACCCAAAACGTGGATGACCTGCACGAACGCGCCGGGTCGGGTCGGGTGCTGCACCTGCATGGCGAGTTGTTCAAATCGCGCAGTACGGTGGATGAGTCGCTGGTGTATGCAATGGACGGTTGGGAGATCAAGCGGGGCGATCTGTGTGAGAAAGGCTCGCAGTTACGGCCCCACATCGTTTGGTTTGGTGAGGCCGTACCGATGATGGATACGGCGATGGACATTGCCGCCGATGCCGATATTTTTATAGTAGTGGGTACCTCGCTGGTGGTGTATCCAGCCGCCGGGCTGCTCTACTACGCCCCCGATACCACCCCCATCTATATTGTTGACCCCCACATCCCTGACGTGAAACGTCGGCCTAACATGACCTTTATTACCGAACCAGCCACCACTGGTCTGACCAAGTTGGTGGATAAACTCCTGGCCTGAAGTGTAGAGTTTGTTGCCGGGATGCCTTACCAACTTCGGAGGTGTGCGGGTATTTTGGTTTTGAAGGCATCGAGGCTTGGCCCGTTTCGGTGGATGGTTACCCGGTTTTTCTCAAAACCCAGAATCGGATAGGACCCCGTTTGGGTAGTGGGTTGAGCAGCCTTGATAAAGAGACCAATGCCCCGCTGTTTCGCAAAATCTACGGCTTTGTCGAACTCGACAATCGAGCCATTCGGGTCGCCACTGACGTTGCAACTCGTAATAAGGGGGGCACTGTAATTGGTATAGTTCCAGAGTTGATCGGGCTGGTAGCCGGCAAAGGAGACTTCAATTCGGGCAAACAAATCGGCATAGAGACCATCCAGGAGTAGCCCCTGGTGGGTGCCATCTTTAATCGCTTTGGACTGAAAGCGTTCGTCGCGGAAAGGTAATCGGATAAACGATCCGGCTAAGGTGGCATAGTGTGCCGGTGTGCTGAAGGCATCGGGCAACTGGTCTCGTTTAGCCTGCGAGAGAAATGTAGTTAAGGAGCCAATGCCGGTTCCGTAATTTTTGTTCATTACTCGTGATTTCAACTGGTCTAACTGAGCCGCTCCCTGGCTGGTTGGGGCGGCCACCAACGCGAAAACCGTAGGAAGTTGTACCAGAATTGGCTGATGATGGATTTCCTGAATGGCTAACACAATAGCTGCTTTCTCGTTGATAGAAATGATTTTCATGGCGTTTGCGTGTCGTTTTTATTGACCTTTTATGTTATTAACAGGTCAAAATTACTACGCCCGAAAAGCCCTGAAAGTCGCAATTGGCAGCAGGAGCATTTGGCTTTATAACTGGTGGAAATGGCCTGACAACTGGCTCTTTAGCGCACCCACTCCGGCGGGGCTATAGCCGTGCGAAAAACCCCTTCGCGGCACGTATAGCATTCGTTCTGTAAGACATACGCCACCTGGGGCGAGGGCGCGGCTGGCGATTCACCCACACCCGTGCGTTTGACGAAATACGCTTTTCGGCTCACGCCCGATACCCCAAAAAAGCCCAGCACCTGCTCATTGGCATTAGCGGTGTTGAACAGATTTCCCGTGACTGTTGCCGGGGGCAAATCGAATAATCCGCCCGTGATGCTGGTCTGCTCGTTGGCCCGTTTCCAGAACTGATAGGCGGCTTTGGAAAGGCTTTGCTGTTCGATGAGCAAATAATAGGGCGAAATACTGTCGTAAGGCACCGTTGCAATAGGCTGGCTGATGGCCCGGCCATTCACTAACTCGTCGGATGTGATCAGGCCACTCCCCACGCTATAACTAATTTCCCAGCAGGGAACACAGCAGGGAAACTTCCTGTAGGGTGGAGTCTCAAATTTATTGGTGTAATACAGGCAAATTTCCAGCGGGTCGTAGTGTGTCCACTTCCACTTGTAAAAATCACCCGTTGTAGCCGGGTCTTTGGTGCGGACAGATACGGCAAAAGTGCCTTTTAACCGAGTGCCTGCCCGTCGGCTGTATTCCTGTACTACGGTGTCGATGGGTGGTGAAGCCCTGAGTAACTCTGGCTTCGATTCGTACTGCCGCCCGTCGGCGAGTTTGATGTGCAGGGTATAACTCCGCCCGGCCACCCCCCGTACCTCATCGCGGGTTTGGTAAAGTCCCCTGGCTGTATTAAGATAAATGTACTCCATGCGCCCCCCTTTATCGTCGCTTACCCAAATGGTAGCCTGGTCGGGCGAGCGGTCGAAGATGGCATCCGAGTTGGTGAACGGGGCACTGTAGCTGAGCCGCAGCTTGTGGGGGCCGGGCAGGTCGGTAAGCAGCCCATCGACCACCAGTTTAGGCGGCAAATCGGGCAACGTCGGCTCGTAGGGGCTGATGCAGGCCTGGAGAGCGAGGAGGAGGAAGGAGAGACGTTTCTTCATCGACGTTAAAACTGAAAATTATACGTTATCGCCGGGATAATGGCCCCAAACACCGAAAGCTTATACGACCCCACGCGGTTGTAATACTGCGCCACACTCTCATTTTTGGTCCTGAAAAACACCGAAAACGCGTTCTGTCGGCTGTAGAGGTTATAAATGGAAAACACCCAGCTGCTCTTGAACCGTGCCTTCCGGTCGGGGTTAGCCTCAACGGTCATGCCCACGTCCAGCCGGTGATAAGCCGGAATATGGTCGGCGTTGCGGTCGCGGTAGTTCGGAATATAAATGCCGCCCACGTAATACTTGTCTTGCGGGAAGGTGACGGGCCGCCCGCTGCTCAACACAAAATTGGCCGAAAAGCTCACCCGGCGGCTGCGCTGATAACTGGCCACCAGGTTCAGTGAGTGTGGCTTGTTGTAGTTAACGGGGTAAGGATTGCCCGCGTTGATGAGGTCGCTCAGAATGTGGTAATGCGTTTGCGAGTAGGTATAACTAAGCCAGCCTGTAAATCGCCCGGTATTTTTCTTTACAAACACCTCCGCTCCATACGACTCGCCTTTGCCCTGCAACAGGGCCGTTTCGGGCTTGTCGAGCAGCAGCAGGCTAATGCCATCTTTGTAGTCGGTTACATTGGTCAGGTCTTTGTAATACACCTCCACCGACGTTTCCAGCCCGCCATCCAGCCAGTTGCGGAAATACCCCACCGATGCCTGGTCGGCCACGAGGGGCTGAATGTAGGCATCGCTCAGTTTCCAGCGGGCGGTGGGCAGGGCGGCTGTGGTGTTCGAGATTTGCTGGATATATTGCCGCATCCGGTGGTAGCTGAGCTTGACAGACGATACCGGCGAGAGGCTGATTTTGGCCGAAAAACGGGGTTCCAGCCCACCATACGTTTGCCTGGTTTCGCCGGGCGTGGATGCGCCCGGTGTGGACTCGCTTTGGTTGATAAACTGGCTGTAGCGCAGGCCCGCCATCACCGAAATCCGGGTGCTGATTGTCCATTCGTCCTGCGCAAAAGCGGCCAGTTCCAGCCCCTGTTCCTGGCGCAGGGTTACGGGGTTGATGTTCGATTCGGGCGAGGTGGGCGTGAGGGTTCCCGGCTCCAGTTGATACCGCTGGTAGCTGAGGCCCGCTTCGGTCTGATGCGCGGGGGCGGGTTTCAGGCTGAAATCGGCTTTGAGTTGCTGCATCAGCACTCCCGATTTTAGGATAAACGCGTTGGCGGGGTCGGGGTTGCTCACATCAGGTTGATACAAGCTTTGCACCCCCACCACCCGCAGCAGCCGGTCGGGGCCAAAAAGGTGGCTCCAGCCAACAGTGGCGTTGGTGGTCTGCCACCGAAATGCCGACGAGGTGGCATTGACCTCCAGCCCGGTGAGCGAATCGCCCGCTACCCGGAACCGATCATTGCTGGAATAGACCGTAGCAAACAGCCGGTTGCGGGTGCCGGGTGTCCATTCCATCTTGCCAGTCAGGTCGTAAAACCCCGCCCGTGCGCCCTGCACGGCTGCATTGGGGATGAGCTTAAACAGCGCGTCGGAGAAGGAGCCGCGCCCGGCCACGTAAAACGCCAGTTTGTTTTTAATGAGTGGCCCTTCGATCATCAACCGGCTCGCCACCAGGCCAATACCACCCCGAACCTGCCAGTGGTCGGCATTGGCATCGCGTAGCCGCACGGCCAGCACCGACGAGGCCCGCCCGCCATACTGCGCTGGTACACCCCCCCGGTAAAACGTCATGGTGTTCACCACATCGGGATTGAACACCGAGAACAGGCCCATGAGGTGGCCCGTATTGAAAATCGGGGCATCGTCCATCAGCACCAGGTTCTGGTCGATCTGCCCACCCCGCACATTGAACCCGGTCGCTCCTTCGCCTACGGTGGTTACACCCGGCAGCAGCAGCAGACTTCTCACCACGTCCACCTCGCCCAGCAGAGCCGGTTGCCGCCTGATGGTGCGCATACTAAGTTTACTCACCCCAATTTCCGGGCGTTTGATGTTGTCCTCCGGTCGCTCACCCGATACGATCACCTCGTTCAACTGGTTCACTTTCTCGGTCAGTTCCACGTCCATTTTGGTGTCGAGGCCAATGCCCACATACAGCGTCTTGGTCTCGAAACCAGCATATTGCACCGTAATGACATACTCACCCGCCGGGAGTTTGAACACATAGCGGGCTGCCGAGTCGGTACCAATGTCGTAGTTGAGCTTTTTAATGGTGAGGGAAGCCCCCGGCAGCGGTGCGCCCGAATCGGACCGCCGTACTTTGCCAAAGAGGGTTAGCTTTTTCTGAGCGAGCAGGGGCGTGAACAGGCAACAAAGCAGCAGGGTTGAGTAGAAGAGCTTCATGTGACGACGAGTAATGGGTAAAGATAACGAGTTTAGGGCCTGGGTTTCTCCCATTCGGCAAACACCCCCCGATAGACCCGTTGCCGGGCGGGGTCGGGGGTGAAGGTATCCCCAAAATGAACATGCTGCACGGCGGTTGCCAGGGAGTCAGCCTGCCCCATAGCTTTCATCATCAGCAAAATGGCCCCAATGGCTCCGCTTTCGTTGCTGGCATTGAGCCGCACGGGCACCCCAAAAATATCGGCCAGCATCTGCACCCAAAACGCCGACTGGGCAAAGCCGCCGTTGGCATGGATCACCCGCGTCGGTTCGGTTTCGGCAACCAGGAGTTTCTCGATGCTCAATAGGTTGAACAACACCCCCTCTAGCCCCGCCCGCACAAAATGCGCCCGCGTGTGGTGCCAGGCCACGTTGAGGTAGGCACCCCGCGCGTGGGCATTCCAGAGCGGTGCCCGCTCGCCCTGGAGGTAGGGTAAAAACAGGAGGCCATCGGCCCCCGGTGGCACGGTTTCGGCTTCGGCCAACACAGCGGCCGCATCCTGGTGGGTGAGGTGGTCGGCCAGCCATTGCAGCACATTCCCGCCGTTGTTGGTGGGGCCACCAACCACGTAATAATCTTTATCGGTTGCATCATTCACGTTCAGGATATAGCTAAATAGCCGCCCTTTGGGGTCGCGCAGGGGTTTTGAGACCGTTCGGCGGATGGCCCCGCTGGTGCCGATGGTGAGCGTGGTGATACCCGGCCCAATGGCCCCGGCCCCCAAATTGGCCAGGCACCCATCGGAGGCTCCCGGAAACAGGGGCGTACCCGCTGCCAGGGCCGACGTGCCCCCCGCCTGTACTGCCGAGCGGAAGGTGGTGGGGATGGGCGTTGACAGTTGTTCGGGGCGGATACCGGCCCACTGGAGGGCGGGGATATACCACCGGCGTTTGGCACTGTCGAACAGGCCGGTAGCCGTGGCCATCGAGTAGTCGATCTGGTACTCGCCCGTGAGGTGCCACCAGAGGTATTCTTTCAGTGAAATCCACTTGGTAGCGCGTTTCAGCAGGCGGGGGTCATGCTCATCGAACCAGGCTAGTTTGCAGAGCGGCACCATCGGGTGGAGCGGAATCCCCGTCCGCTTATAAATCTCCCGGCCAAACCGGGCTTCAGTCGTTCGCAGGCGGTTAGCCTGGGCTTCGGCGCGGTTATCAGACCAGAGCAGTGCGTTGCAGAGGGGCTTCCCCTCCGCATCGACGGCCAGCAGGCTGTGCATGGCCGCACTGAAACTAACCCCGGCAAGGGTAATCTGCTGCTGCGCCAGTTGGGCGATTACCTCGCCAATGACTTGGCAAAAGAGTGTCCAGATAGCTTCAGGGGCCTGCTCGGCATAGCCTGGTTGGGGGGTTAGCGTACTGACGGCAGCCGAGGCATGGGCCAGAATCGTATCGGTTTCGGGGCGGTAGGCCAGGGCTTTAATGTTGGTGGTGCCAACATCAACGCCAACGAGGCAGGTTGTCATGCAGGTGCGTATCAGGTTTATTTGGGTCTCGTCCGTTTTGCCCGTAAATTTATCGGTCATTCTGAGATTACCATGCGCTTTTGCCCACCGGCTCCGGTTCTTTTATTGCTGCTCAGCCAATTTCTGGCCTGTCAGTCGCGTCAGCAAGCTACTACCCCACCACCGCCCCCCGTGGCTACGCAGCTAACGGGTCGGCAACTGGCCACGGCCTACTGCGGCAGTTGCCACCTGATGCCAGACCCCTCGTTGCTTCCCAAGTCTATTTGGCAATACCGGGTGCTGCCCCACATGGCCCTGCGGCTGGGGTTTATGGCCGATTCCATCTCGCCGTTTCCGGCCCTGAGTTACCCCGACGAGTTTAAGCGGGTAGTCGAGGCTGGCGTGTTTCCGGGCAACCCCGTGCTGCACCCCACCGACTGGCAGAAGCTGACCCGGTACTATACTGAAACAGCCCCCGAACGCCCACTGCCGCCCCCGGCCAAGCCCGCCGTGCAGGTGGGGCTGCCGTTGTTTAAACTGCGCTACCCACCCCAGCGCATTGAGGCTACGCTAACCCTGCTGCGGTACGATTCGGCCAGCCACCATATTCTGGCGGGTAATGCCCGTGGGCGACTGTATATACTCGACAGTCATCTGAACCGGCTCGACTCAATGGCGGTTGGTTCACCCCCATCGGATGCGCGGGGCCGGGCCGATGGGTCGGTGGATGTGCTGACGATGGGGAATATGGAACCCAACGACCAACTGCTGGGCCGGTGGCAGCATCAGGCTCCCGGTCGCCAATTGGGGGCCCTTCGGCCAACCATCGACTCGCTGGGCCGACCCGTGGCGGCTGCGGTGGGCGATTTGAACCAGGATGGGCGCGAGGATGTAGTGATTTGCCAGTTTGGGCGGTATGTGGGGCGACTAAGCTGGTTTGAGCAGACCCCCACGGGCTACCAGGAACACCTGCTCGACCCGCTGCCGGGAGCCAGGCGGGCTATTATCGCCGATGTAAACCACGATGGCCGACCCGATGTGGTGGCTTTGCTGACTCAGGGCGATGAGCAGATTGCTGTGTATTATAATATGGGCGGGGGGCAATTTCGTAAAGAGATTGTGCTGCGGTTCCCGTCCGTCTATGGTTCAAGCTATTTCGACCTGACCGATATGGATCACGATGGCGACCTGGACATTCTGTACACGAACGGCGACAATGCCGACAAGTCATACTCGCTGAAAGCCTACCACGGCGTGCGCGTGTTTCTGAACGAGGGCCGGTTTCGGTTCAAACAGACCCTGTTTTACCCCCTCTTCGGTGCGTTCCAGGCCATTGCCCGCGATTTCGACCAGGATGGCGACATGGACATTGCCGCCATTTCGTTTTTTCCTTCCTACGATCAGCAACCTGTCGAGTCGTTTGTGTATTTAGAGAATCAGGGGAATTTCAGGATGGTGGCCCGCACATTCGCCCACCCCGAACAGGGCCATTGGCTAGTGATGGATGCCGCCGATGTGGATCAGGACGGCGATGACGACCTACTGCTCGGCTCCTTTTTCCGCTCCATCACCCCCACGCCAGAGCCGTTGATGCGGCAGTGGTACACAAGCGGGAAAGGGGTGCTGCTGTTGGAGAACCGGCGGAGGTGACTGGTAGCAACGGAGGACCGTAAAACTTTCGTATATTTAGGGGTTGGGATACTTTAATGGACAACGTAAAACTGACCCAGTCTTGTAACTTTGGATTGATAAACATTTTTAGGGTATGCGGACAATTAGCATTGACATCTCAGAGCTTGAGTATCAGAAATTTGAATTTAAAACCGACCGGCTTGCTTTCTCTGACTTTGTGGATATGGTGAGCCGCGAACTTAGTCGTCAGAACTTAGCAAAGACTGTACAGTTGGCTGAACGTTATGGTCTTTCCAAGATGACGATGGACGAGATTTCCACTGAAGTAAAAGCAGTAAGAAATAGAAATGCGGCTAATTCTTGATACTAACGTATTGGTGTCAGCGAATATTCAGAAAAGTTTCCCTTTTCTCATTGTTGACCGTGTGTTTGCTGACCTTAACCTTGAAGTTTGTTTTTCTGACGAGCTTTTTGCAGAATATTTGGAGGTGTTAAGCCGTGAGAAGTTTGCAAAATTCCCCAACTTTCAATCAAGGGCGCAAACCCTGCTGAGTGATATTGAAACGTATGGTTTGCGGTTCATACCCACTGTCAAGGTTGAACTCATAGGCGACGATCCCGACAACCGACTATTAGAACTTGCTGAGACCTGTAGCGCTGACTACCTTGTAACAGGTAACATAAACGATTTTACGATGCATGAATACAAAGGGACAAAAATTGTGTCACCAAAAGAATTCTTTGACGTATTGAACAGATAGTAAGAACACCCAATATAGGTTTACTGCAAGCAGGGTTGACGAATATCGGCTAGGTTATAGTTTTTCAATTTAGCCGATGTACAAGTATAGGCTGACGGAGTGCTATTGCTCGGTCTCCGCCAAGCCCCAAATCGTTGGGTACTATGCTGCGGGAAGCTCTAAAAGTGACAGACTAGCAATAATTTAACAGAATTTTACAAACAAACCCTAACAAAATAAATGATGATAGACAAGGTATTAGCAGTCAATGGGAACAAAATAGCTTCACTCATAAAAGGAGATAATTCCCTAAAATTATCAAGTCAGACATTCGACTCAGTAGAAAATTTCAACGAAGGTTGGACTAAAAAAATGTCTATTGCTACAAAAGTTGAAATTAAATACGAATCAATAAAATCAGTAGAGAAGGAAGATAATGACAATGACATTTTGATAAAGTACAAAGCGTTTCTTGGTTTTCCAATGCACTGTGAGTTTTCATTTTCGGACAAAAACGATTATGAAACTTTTTTTACTTTTTTAGAGAAAGAACGCTATTTTACTAAATTTCACGAGGACTTGACACCATTTAAAGCAGTGTTAGAGCGTGTTGGGAAATTAAGTTTGGCGTTGGGGTTGTATGCGTTGCAATATGATCTGAATATTGGCTAAATAAAGCCAGTTTACCGAAGAAGATACCGTATACTCATAATCTTTGACGATGCGTCGGAAAAAATTAGT
>JBBQUC010000103.1:0-10160 GCA_038212815.1 Cytophagales bacterium | reverse complement strand
ATCGAGATGCCCGTGCTGAATGGCTTCGAGATGCTGGCCCAGCTAACCCATCTGCCTATGGTGGTATTTGCCACCGCCTACGATGCCTATGCCGTGCGGGCTTTTGAGGAGAACTCTATCGATTACCTGCTCAAACCCGTTGAACCTGACCGGCTGGCCCGCACCATTGAGCGGCTCAAAAAAGTAAGCAATAGCTCGGAACCGGCCCCCACCATGCCCACCAATGTCGGGTTGCTGCAATTGCTGGAGCAGATGCGACCAAAAAAAGAGATGCACTCCATCTCGGTTAAAACCGGCGACCGGATTCTGCTGATTCCCCTTACAGACGTTAGTTATTTTGAGGCCGATAGCAAATACGTGCTGCTCCACACCCTCGACGGACAACAGTACCTGACCAACTACACCATCAGCATACTGGAAGATAAATTGCCCGACCCGTTCATTCGGGTGAGCCGGTCAACCCTACTCAATAGCCACCATATCCGCGAAGTACAGCGGCACCTAGGCGGCAAATATGTAGTGGTGCTGCGCGACAAAAAAGCCTCGCAACACCTAACCGGCAGCGCGTTTCACGATAGTTTGAAGGAATTACTGGATTTATGAAATTATGATTTACGATGACGGCTATCTATACGGTTCGCTATCGCCCGTGCTGCTTTTTGAACTGCGTTGGGCTGCTGCCTGCTACTTTCTGAAACACACGGTTGAAATACGACAGGCTCTCGAATCCGCTCTGGAAACACGTATCTGTAACCGTAGTGTTGGCTAGCAGCAGTTTTTGGGCCTGATTGACCCGGTACTGGTTCACTAACTCCGTAAAGGTCATCTGCGTCATTTTGCGGACATACCGGCAAAAGGCGGCCCGCGTCAGGCTGGTCAGGCCGGCTACCTCGTCGATGAGGATGGGGCGGGCATGGTTGTCTTCAATGAACTGGTATAACTGTCGGATGCGCTGCTGTTCGCGCAGGTTATACTGGCAATCGGCGGGGCGGCTGTTCAGCAGGGTGAACTCAGTGGTAGTAGCCAGCAACTGAAAAATCTCCAGTAATTCCATCAACTGCCGAAATGGAGGCAATGTCGGGAAACAAGTCAGTTTATCGCCGACAAGTTGTTTGGCTTTGCCGTGAAAGGCTATTCCCTGGCGGGCCTGCTCAAACAATCGGACGATGTCGGCAAACTCAGGAGCGTTCAGAAATTGACTGCCCAGAAAATCTTCCTTCAACTGGATCACAATCTCCTGATAAGCTGTTTTGACTCCATAATCGAAATTAAGGTGCGGCACATTAGGCCCAATGAACACCAAATCGCTGTTTGTATAGGGCGAAATATGGTCGCCAACGTGCCGGGTGCCACTAGCCCCGTCGATATACACAATCTCGTATTCAGGGTGGTAATGCCACATAAACGAGTCCGTGAGGTGCGGAGTTACCAGCAGGTGGAAGGAGGCACCCTGGTTGTGTGGTACAGCTTCACGTTTGATCTTCATAACCGAACACTTGTCTTAATATACCCTTTGGGCGGGTAAAACTACGCTAAAATAGCAATATTGTTCAAAAACTGGCCTACTCTGTTGTAAAAATTCGCTTGTTGAACCGGCAATTTTGTATCACTAAACAGATCAAACAAACACAGCTATGCAACCCCAGCCAACAATGACCCCAACTATGACTCCTACAGGTACACCAGCCGCCATGGTGCCAGCCAATGCCCATACTGATATTCCGGGTAATCCCAGCACAGCAACCAGCAGTAAAATTAAGCTAAGTGACCGCAGCGGGGGGATACCGCTACGCGTCTTGTCGGAAGAAGACTGGCAATTCTGGATTACCAACGGCTACGTCATCATTAAGCAGGCGGTGCCGAAAGAAAACGCCGAGCGACTCGCTAATTTTCTGTGGGAGTTTGAAGAGAAAGACCCCGCCAACCCCGAAACCTGGTACGCCCCCCCCCGCGCCGAAATGAAGATGAAAGAACTGACCGGCACGGGCATGGTAGAACTCTATAACCACCAGTACGAGTGGGATAATCGACAGATGGAGCGGGTTTATGATGCCTTTGTGGATGTGTGGGGTACCGAAAAACTGTGGGTAACAATTGACCGCGCCAACCTGAATTTTCCGCTGCGGCCCGGCCATCAATACAAAGGCTTTATCCACTGGGACTACGACCCCGAAACCAAGCCGCAGAACGTACAGGGTGTGCTGGCCTTAGCCGACCAGACCGACGAAAACATGGGCGGGTTTCAGTGCATCCCCGAACTGTTCCGCACCTACGACACCTGGAAGCTCACCCAACCCGCCGACCGCAACCGCTTCCAGCCCGACATTACGGGTTTCGAGGATAAGTTGGTGAAGGTAAAGTTAGAGGTCGGCGATTTGCTGATTTTCAACAGTAGTCAGCCGCACGGCATTCGGCCCAACAACTCGGCAAATAAAGTCCGAATTGCCCAGTATATTTCGATGATGCCCGCTGAAGAAGACAATACCGCCCTGCGCGAGTGGCGCATCAACTCCTGGAAAAACCGCATCGCCCCCGAAGGCTACGCTTTTCCCGGCGATCCGCGCAACTGGGAGCAAATCAACTATCAAACCGCCGAACTCTCACCCTTAGGCCGGAAACTACTGGGGCTGGATTCATGGGCGTGAGTTACTTTTCATGGAGCCATACAACCTTCTGCTCCGACTGATGCGCTTGCCCAATAATGTCGCGGTATAAATCGGGTCGGCGGGCTTTTCGATAACGATAGCCACCGGCCTGCTGTAGTTTTTCGGGTGTGCAGGTGGCTATCACAACATCATCACCGAGGGTGCGGCACTCGGCAATCGCATCGCCAAAGGGGTCAATAATCATCGAGCAGCCATTTTTGAGCTGGTCGTCGTCCATGCCGATGGGGTTGGCAAACACCGCATAAATGCCATTATCGTAGGCGCGTGCCGGGAGCCATTTCATGAGCCAGGCGCGGCCTTTTAGTCCATCAAATTCCAGCCGGAGCGAGGTAGGGTCGGCTTCCCGATTATGCCATAAGGCGGGGTCGGCAAAGCCTGCACCAGGGCGGCTCGAGGGGGTCATCATGGTAACGTGGGGCATAAAAATAATGTCGGCACCCAGCAGGGCCGTTGCCCGCACGTTCTCCACAATGTTGTTATCGTAGCAAATCAGAATGCCGCATTTCCAGCCTAGTAGGTCAAATACCACATACTCATTGCCAGGCTGGATATGCGGGTTGATAAACGGGTGCAGTTTGCGGTATTTAGCCACTAATCCGTTTTTATCCACACAGACATACGCCTTGAAAATCTGCTCGTTGGCATCTTTCTCAAACAGCCCGGCCAGCACTGTAACGTCATTTTCGCGGGCAATAGCGGTCAGTTCCTGAATACTTTGCCCATTGGGAATTGGCTCGGCAATGGCCAGCATCTGCTCTTTCGAGAGATGCCGCGCAAAGGTATAACCCGTTATGGAACACTCGTGAAATGCCACAACCTGCGCTCCCTGCCAGGCAGCTTTTGCCGAGAGGGAGCGAATAACACCGAGGTTATAGGCTTTGTCGCCACTGGCATTTTCAAACTGAGCGGTTGCGATTTTCAGATTTTCCATAGTTGAGGTTTTAGAAAAGAAGAGATTATAGGTTTTGCTGAACCCGCAAATGATACTGCCTGATTGAGTCAGTGATGAGTTGTATTTGGTCAGGCGTGTATTCATCACGATGCATATAGGCAAAAACGGCGGCTGTAATCTCGCCGATTGACCAGTCGGGGTATTGTTGCCGGAATCGTTCGGCTACTAACCGATATCCATCTTCTATCATTGTCAGACAGGCAGCAATGCGCTCGCTGGCGGTCATCTGGTTAAAAATAGCCAACTGTTTTTGACGAATATGGTCGGGCGTATCGGTCATAGCAAGTCGTATGTCTTGATAGTTAGCTCCTTTATCCAATGCTGAATGTAATCGGTATCAACGGGATTATCGGCCAATAGCTGTTGAATATCCCTCCACTGCCTGATAGCATATAGGCAATGTTATGCTTCTCAAGTTGAGAACAGACATAGCGTAGGAGTTCCTGCATCTGATTCTGAGTATTGTAAAACGGGTTACAACATCCTAAAAAGAAGATTTCAAAATATTGTAACCCGTTTGATTTAACAGATTCTTACTTGGCGTACGCCACGGCCCGCATTTCGCGGATAACGGTGACTTTGATTTGGCCGGGGTACTGCATCTCTTTTTCAATCTTCTGCGAAATCTCGTAAGACAGTGTGCTTGCCCGCTCATCGCTCACGTTTTCGGCATCAACCATCACGCGCAACTCGCGGCCTGCCTGAATGGCATAGCATTTAGTAACGCCGGGGAAATTATCGGCCAGGGCTTCGAGTTCTTTCAGGCGTTTAATATACGACTCCATCATCTCGCGCCTGGCACCGGGCCGCGAGCCGCTCACGGCATCGCAAACCTGAACAATAGGCGAGAGCAAAGAGGTCATCTCAATCTCGTCGTGGTGGGCACCAATAGCGTTGATTACCTCCGGGTTTTCTTTGTATTTCTTGGCCAGTTCCATCCCCAATAGAGCGTGGGGCAATTCGGCCTCTTCGGGCCACACCTTGCCAATATCATGGAGCAGTCCGGCACGTTTGGCGAGTTTGGCATTTAGGCCCAGTTCGGCGGCCATAGTGGCACAGAGTTTGGCCACCTCGCGGGAGTGCTGCAACAGGTTTTGGCCGTAGCTAGACCGGAACCGCATCCGGCCAATCATCTTGATGAGTTCGGGGTGCAGGCCGTGAATGCCCAGGTCGATCACCGTTTTTTCGCCGATCTCCACAATCTCGTCTTCAATGTTTTTGCGGGTTTTGGCCACCACCTCCTCAATGCGGGCGGGGTGAATGCGGCCATCCTGAACGAGCCGGTGCAGCGAAAGCCGGGCAATTTCGCGCCGAACGGGGTCGAAACCCGAAATAATGATGGCTTCGGGCGTATCGTCCACAATAATCTCCACGCCTGTAGCGGCTTCTAAAGCCCGGATATTACGCCCCTCGCGGCCAATTATTTTACCTTTGATATCGTCTGATTCAATGTTGAAGACCGATACGCAGTTTTCGATAGCGTGTTCGGTAGCGGTGCGCTGAATGGTTTCGATCACCACCTTTTTGGCTTCTTTAGTGGCGGTCAGCTTAGCTTCTTCAACAATGTTTTTGATGTACGACGACGCGCGGGTTTCCGCTTCGGCCCGAAGGTTGTCGATGAGTTGTTCGCGGGCTTGCTCGGCGGTGAGGTTGGCAATTTTTTCGAGCTGCTCCACCTGCTGTGACTGCATTTTTTCGGCTTCTTCCTGCTTGCGGACGGCCAGGTCAAACTGTTCGGTCAGGCGGCTTTTGTCTTTATCAAGGCCCGTTTTTTGGCCTTCCAGTTCCTGCTCTCGTTTCCGGTTCTGCTCAATCATCTGATTAAGCTGCTGCTCCCGTTGCTTAATTTTCGTCTCGTTCTGAAGAATGATGTTTTTCTTCTGGTTTGCGTCGCGTTCGAATTCGGTTTTCAGCTGAAGGTACTTTTCTTTAGCTTCAAGCAAGCGGTCACGCTTGGTAGCTTCGGCCTGACTTTTAATATTCTCGGCCTGGATTTCGGCGTTCTTAAGAATGAGACTGGCCTTTTCTTCAGCCTCCTGCTCGCGTTTGGTAAAGTCTTTATTAAGCAGTTTTTGGCCTGCATACACACCAATACCCACCGCGAGTAAGTCGCTGAGGAGCATTAGCCAGATAGAGATTTCCATTGATCATATATCGTTTGGGTTGAAAAAAAACATGCACAACCTGAGCCGATACAGCCGATGCGGAAGGGAAGTTTTTAGTTGATGAGTCAATCAGTTGGTGGGTTGGTCAGTTTCTGTTTCCCTTAACAACTGACTAATTCACCAACTGCCTGACTAACTGTTAAACCAACGAGGGCGAAACAATGCGGTCTAGAAGCGTAATTTTATCATATACCATTTCCTGAATGCGCCGGAGTTGGTCGTCGCCTTTGATCCGGGCAACCAGGCAATCGAGGGCAATCATGGCCAGAATGTCCTGCGTATCGCGGTGGCCAGCCTGCCGGTGTTTTTCAATCTGATCCCGGATTATCTTGCCCGCATCGCGCAGGTAGGCTTCTTCGGAGGCAGGCACCTTCATTTTAAGCGTGCGGTCGGCAATCTGAATGCGAATGGGCAACCTATTGTCTATCGGTTTTTCCATCACGTCAATTGGGCCGGCGGGGCCGTATTAGGATTTATGATAAGTTACTGAGGTGCGCTATACACCGATCTATTTCCCGAATGTACTCATCGAGTTTTTGCTTCAATTCGGCACTCTTGACTGATTCAGTCAGATTGTCACCTACAATCTTAGATAAATCTTTGGATAAAGCCAAATTTATGGGCAAATCATCCCCTTTTTTCTTCAATTGTGACTCCTGCTCCTGCACGGTTTTCTGCAGGTCAGCCTTCTCCTTTTCGAGTTCAAGCACGCGTTGCCGCACCCCATCGTATAACTCCGACATCCGGGCGACTTTTAGCTCAAAGTCGTTTAGCAGCGCCAATAAATGAAACTCGCCAATCATATATATTGACTGAATGAGTGAATTAGTGATTGAGCGAATGGTTGGAATACCACTTCGCAACTGACTCAGTTTCAGCCATTCGCTCAATTACTAATTCACCTAATCACTCTTTATTTTCGTATCACTGCCCCCAACTCCTTTTCAAAGCTAGTCATGAGCCGCTGCATGGTGCGGTCAATAGTAGCATCGGTCAGGGTTTGGGTAGTGTCTTGTAACGTAAAACTCACCGAATACGATTTTTTACCCGCACCCAGGTTGTCGCCCTCATATACATCGAACACATTGACCGACCGCAGGAGCTTGCGCTCAGTTTGTTGAGCCAGTCGGGAAATAGCATCGAAGCTAATGGGTTTATCGAGCACTAGCGATAAATCGCGCCGGACTTCGGGGAAACGGGGCACCTCCTGAAAATCAGCCTGGCCATTGTAGAGTTTCAGCAGCGCGGCCCAGTCGAAATCGGCATAAAATACGGCCTGCTTTACATCGGCCAGTTTGGTTAGCTTTTGATGCACCAGCCCCAGGCTTACTACTGGCTTTTTCCGAACGGTGTAGGTCAGACCATACTGAAACAGGGTAAAATCGGCAGGTTGGGTATCGTAGTGCCGAATGCGCAGAGCTGCCAGCACGCGTTGCACCAGTCCGGCAAGATCATGAAACTGTACAGGCTGCCCTTTCTGCTGCCAGCTTTCAGAAGTGAAGTTACCCGTCAGAGCTAGTGCCAGGTGGGGCGTTTCCATGTATTTGGCGGGGCCACCATTAGTTGTTCCCTGAGCAGGCTGTTGGTGATAGGTTTTGCCAAACTCAAATATCTTGAGGTCTTTTTGCCGTCGGTTCAGGTTATAGACCAGCGTTTCGAGCAACGAGAAAAGCATGGTTTGCCGCATTACCGAGAGTTCTTCACTCAGCGGATTCAGGAGCCGCACATCCTCGCCGGGTAGGGTAGGGCGGAGAGCATCCTGGAAAGCCGGGCGTGAGAACGACAGGGTCATGGTTTCCATAAACCCATTGCCTGCCAGCAATTGCGCAATGCGAGCCTGCAACTGATTCACATCCCTAACCGGAAACTCCGACAGCGAGTCGGCATGGAGATGGTTGGAGAGGGGGACATTATCGAGACCGTAAATGCGCAGAATCTCCTCAATCACATCAGCTTCGCGGGTCACATCGACCCGGTAGGGCGGCACAATGGCCACAAACCCAGCGTCGGTCTGTTGGCTAAGTTGAATATCCAGCGCTTCGAGGATACGACTGATTTCGGTGCGGTCGATCTGAATACCAATGAGCCGATCAATATTTTTGTAACTCACCGGTACGGAGAAGTCGGCAACGGGGTCAGGATAGATATCGACAATCTCGGAGCTAACCAATACGTTACCTCCTGCCACCTGTTGAATGAGCAAAGCCGCCCGTTTCAGCGCAAAAATAGGCATGTTGGGATCCGTGCCGCGCTCGAACCGGAACGAAGCATCGGTTTTGAGGCCGTGGTGCTGACTGGTTTTGCGGATCGACCCCGCCGAAAAATAGGCGGCTTCCAGAAAAATGCAGGTAGTGCTGCCTAATACGCCCGACGTTTTTCCGCCAAACACTCCCCCAATACACATCGGCTCGTTAGGGCCGTTGCAAATCATGAGGTCGGTGGCGTTCAGCTTGCGTTCTATCCCATCGAGCGTCACAAAGGGAGTTCCGGCGGGTAGGGTTTTTACCACGATTTGTCCGGTAGTGATGGCATCGGCATCGAAGGCGTGGAGGGGCTGCCCCAGTTCATGTTGTACGTAGTTGGTTACGTCCACCACATTGTTGATTGGGTGTAGCCCAATGGCCAGTAGCCGCTGTTTCAGCCAATCGGGCGACTCACCAATGGTTAGCCCGCTGATAGTAAGGCCGGTATAGCGCGGGCAAGCGGCTGTATCTTCTATCCGCACATTCAAGGTAAGGTCATGGTTGGCAACAGCAAAGCTATCGACAGACGGCAGGGTAAGCGGTCGGGCCAGTGCCGCTTTCAGGTCGCGGGCTACACCCAGATGTGAGGCCGCGTCGGCCCGGTTAGGGGTGAGGCCAATGACAATCCGATGGTCGGCTTCAAGGTTAAAATAGCGCGCGGCAGGAGTGCCATTCGGTATAGTTGTATCCAGGACCATAATCCCGTCGTGCGAGTGCCCCAGCCCAATTTCGTCCTCGGCACAAATCATCCCTTCAGAAACTGTCCCACGAATTTTGGTTTTTTTAATCACCAAAGGCTCGCCCCCAGTGGGGTGCAGAGTGGCTCCTACCAGGGCTACCACTACTTTCTGGCCCACCCGCACATTAGGGGCACCACACACAATGGGCAACGGCTGATCGGTACCAACCGCTACGGTGGTCAGGCTCAGTTTATCGGCATCAGGGTGTTTTTCGCAAGTCAGCACTTCGCCAATCACCACGCCCGCCAACCCACCCGGTATGGCATCAATTTGGTCAATTTCTTCAACCTCAAGACCCGTTGCCGTGAGTTGATTGCCAATTTCTTCGGGCGACTCAGGGAGGGAAATAAAGTCATTCAACCACTTATACGAGATATTCATGTAAACTCCAGAGCAACTGTAGGATAGTCATTCAGTACCATGAATGACCAAAAGTGACAAAACTTTGACAGAGCAAAGGTAGAGGATTTTTGGGCTTATTTACCGCTGGTCATTTGTCAGGATTTAGTTTCTCTCCGGCCCGTATGGCTATGGGAAGTTTGTTTCCGGGCGGGGGCAGAGGGCATGCGTAGGTATGGTTATAGGCGCAGTACGGATTGTAAGCCATGTTAAAATCAATTAGTACCTGGTTACCCTGTATCGTTTTTGGGTCTAAGTCAAGGTAGCGCCCTCCGCCATATGTCTCTGTGCCGGAGGTTTCGTCACGGAATAAAATGGAGTAGGTATCATCATGTTTAAGCAGGAGCAGGCGGCAGGGAGTTTTGCCCACGCGAAAAACTACGTAGGCAAAACGTTCATAGACTTCTTCTGTACCATCGGTGAGGTGTATCACCAACTTACGGTCAGCGTTGCCGGTAACAGGCTCCAGTTGTGCGGTCAGGCGGTAGGCCGGGTCGGGGGCATAATAAACTAATCCGGTAAAGTGTGCCTTATCGGTAATGGGCGAACCAGGATCAGTGCGTAGAAATTCATCCTTCTTTTGCCGCTCCGTTAGCAGTTGCTGACTGTAAGCTGATGGTTCTACTGGTGCTGATAGTGAGGAGGTAGCGTTGTCTGAAACGGAATAATAAATCACAACGAGTACGACAGCCAGCAAGCCGGTTAATAAAAAGCGATTGCGAATCATAGGATGCCCGGATAGTTTTAGGCCAGAAAGCAGGTTACAGACTTTTGGCCAATTTTTAATTTAGTTTGGTTTGGCTAGTTTTGTAGCTAGACCACAGTAACTATTTAGCCACCGGCAAGTTTACGAAATAGTGCTAATAATAGACTTGTTGCAACGGTGTAAATTTGCGCTATGAAATTATCTATTGATGCTCTGAAGACAGACCGCCAGTGGCGGTCTGCCACTGGCCTGGATCAAAAACGCTTTGTCAAATTACTTGGTTTTGTCG
>JBBQUC010000102.1:0-10207 GCA_038212815.1 Cytophagales bacterium | reverse complement strand
GTTTTGGCACCGCATGGCCCGATTCAATCAGCCACCTATCAACATCGAAGAGACTCCCAGTGCCTTCACCATCTCGCTGTTTGCGGCCGGTATCAGCAAAGAAAAGGTAACGCTTACGGTCAAAAACGACGTGCTGACGATTGCCTACCCCGGCTCAAACCAGGAGGGTAACCCCGAAGCTGATGAGCAAAGTAAATATAGCTATCAGGAACACAATCAGGGCGCATTCGAGCGGCAGTTTCAACTAAACAATAAGGTATTGACCGACCAGATTTCGGCCATTTACACCGACGGTATTCTGAAAGTGACACTGCCCAAAAACCCGGAAACGAACGTACCGGCGCAGACTATTACGGTGGCGTAACCAACCACTAGCGAACTAAAAAAGGCCACCCCATCAGATGGGGTGGCCTTTTTTAGTTCGCTAGCTTTATATGAATGCTTATTATCTATTGTAATTCTATAGATAAACAATAGAACAAAATGTTAAACACCGGGTTTACTTGCCAGTATTGATTAGCCAATAGATCATCTATAGTAAACGGTAAACAACCATGAACGAAGAAGAGCAAATGAGCAGACGACGCGTTATTCACGGATTAGGAACCGGCTTAGCCACAGTAATGGCAGCACCGGTGGTAATGGCCACGCCAACTGTGGCCAATGAAGAGGCCCCTGAATCGGCCGCATTGGTAGACCCCACAACGAAATACCCCAAACCGCCCTTTAAAGCGCAGCCGCAACCCTGGCCGGGTTTAGCCAGCAAAATGGATCCTCGCCCCGACCATGGCGAGACCAGTTACAAAGGGTCGGGTCGGCTACTGGGCCGGAAAGCGTTGATTACCGGGGGCGATTCGGGTATGGGGCGGGCAGCCGCCATTGCCTACGCCCGCGAAGGAGCCGATGTGGCCATCAATTACTTGCCTGCCGAAGAATCAGATGCGCAGGAGGTGATTGCGCTGATTAAGGCAGCCGGTCGTAAGGCCATTGCCATACCCGGCGATCTACGCAACGAAGCCTTTTGTCAACGGTTAGTAGCCGATGCTGTTCAGGGACTAGGTGGGTTAGATATTGTGGTGAATAATGCAGGTCGGCAGCAATCACATCAGTCGATTCTGGATATGACGACTGAGCAGTTCGACGCAACCATGAAAACCAATATCTACGCACCTTTCTGGATTATCAAGGCAGCTCTGCCCCATCTGCAACCCGGATCGGCCATTATTGGCACTACTTCCGAGCAGGCATACGACCCATCGGCTGACTTGTATGATTATGCCCAGACGAAAGCAGCCACCATGAATTACGTGAAGTCGCTGGCCAAGCAACTGGGGCCGAAAGGCATCCGGGTAAATGGAGTTGCCCCCGGCCCGGTCTGGACACCTTTGCAGCCAAGCGGAGGAGCGACTCAGGAAAAAGTAAAAACCTTTGGCGGTGACACCGCATTAGGCAGACCGGGGCAACCTGCCGAACTGGCTTCTATTTACGTACAACTTGCCGCGAGCGATGCCAGCTTTGCCACCGGGCAGATATATGGTTCGTCGGGGGGTAAAGGCCAACCCTAATAAGGCTACCCAGTTAGGCAGACGCTTGGCTAACTGGCCGATTTGCGCATCCGGCGAATAGCCGCCAGATGCGCAAAAATAACCATTGGCACCACCACTGAGGGCAGCAGCACAAACGGAAAATAAGCCAGAGCAATGTTAGGTTGGTCAAACGCAAATTGTTGCAGCGGAGTCTGCGCTGATAGCAGGCCGTTAATGGCAATATTGACAACCAACCCTAAACACACCAGATTCCAGATGATAAGAACTGGCTTGCTCAGGCGGTTACGCACAAATCCCCAATAATAAACCAGTGGTGCCGACAAGCCTGACAGGATGTCGAAATTACGGCCCTCGAAGGTCATCAACTGCGGCACTGCCCCCTCTACAAATAGCCAGAATAGTACCACCTCGACCGGAATCCGAACAACATGAAGCAGCGTCAGCAGACGGAGGTCTAAGCCGTTGATGAATCGGTGTCCCGGTTTGGTGCTCATTACAATAAGGACCGTTAGCAAGGGAGGCAGCACCAGCAGTGGAAACCGGGGTGGGCTGGGGTTTGTAGCCTGGTAAAACCCCGACAGACCCAGTACGGTTTGTAGGGCAACCCAGCCCAATAGCCCGAACAATACTCTGGACGAGTGGGTAGCGCGGTAAAACAGGTATAAGGCCAGTAGGACGGTCAGCCCAAATGTGATCGGGACGTAAAGCGGGAGATTGTTCATTGCATTGACACAGATTTATAAGGCAAAGGTGGCAAACGGCCACAGGGTTTACCCATTGTTCCTTATTCAGTACTCCCCAACGCTTTCAGCACCTGATAAACCCGGTGCGTAGGTAGGCCCATTACGGTATAAAAAGAGCCGTCGAGCCGGGTAATGCCTACTAAGCCAATAAAATCCTGGGCACCATACGCGCCAGCCTTGTCGAACGGTTGGCATTCGCGGATGTAGTAATCAATCTCGGCATCGGTCAAATTGGCAAACTGTACTATTGTTTCGTCGGTGAAAGAAGTCATCGCTGCCGTGTCGATGGATTCGGGCCAACAGATGCACACACCGGTGCGGACGCGGTGAGTGCGGCCCGAAAGCTGCCGCAGCATTTGCTGGGCCTCGGCAACATCCTGAGGTTTGTTCAGAATTTGCCCATCCACAATCACCACGGTATCGGCGCAAAGCACAATGCGCTGGCCGGGGTCGGCGCGGAATTGCTCCGCTTTTTGGCAGGCAAGGTACTCGGCTACGGCATCGACGGGCATATCGGCGGGAAAATGCTCGTCGGTAGGGCGGGGTTCAATGGTAAATACAAAGCCCGCGTCGGTCAGGAGTTGTTTACGCCGGGGTGAGCCGGAGGCCAGCACAAGCGGGTAGGGGAGGGTGAGCATATTCAGTTTGTGGTTTGTGGTTTGTGGTTTGTAGTGTGTAGATTTGGTTGTTTTTGGGTTTGCGGGCTAAAACTACTACCCACAAACCACAAACTCTATCCCAAATGACCTTTCGCCCCGCTACGCTTTCGGATATTGACGCGTTAACTGACCTTTCGGCCGTTACCATGCGCGAGTCTTTTGGGCCTCCCCACAACCCCGCCGACGTAGTAGAAGCCTACATTGCCAATGCATTGACCCAACTCCAGCTTGAGGCTGAATTGGCTGACCCGCGCTCGGCGTTTTTTGTGCTGGAAGCTCTTGATGGCTCCCTGGCAGGGTATGCCAAATTACGCCAGTATACCCCACCCCGCCGAATGACTGAACGGAACGCCCTTGAAATCCAGCGGATTTACCTGAGGCAGCCATACATTGGGCAGGGAGCCGGGGCAAGGCTGATGCAGAGCTGCCTCGATTATGCCCGGCAGCAAGGGCATCGGGCGGTATGGCTGGGGGTGTGGGAGCGGAACTACGTAGCCCAGGCATTTTATCAGAAAATGGGGTTTGTGCGGTTTGGATTTCATTACTTTGACTTTGGCGGTGAACGCCAGCGGGACTATTGGTTCGCAAAATTGTTATAAAGTAGTGAGCAACCACTACCAAGATAGCCTGCCTGATACCCGCTATATCCGCACACTGCTGTGGTTGCTCGGCTGTTGGTTAAGTTTTCAGGTGGCCTACGCCCAAGTGGATGGGTCGCGGCTGAACCCCCAGAATACCCTGCCCGATAGCCAAACAGCTCCGCGCGTAATGGATTCCGTAGCAGCCGCTCACGCTACGCTCATAGCCGATAGCATTAGTTTTACCCGCGATAGTGTGTTTTATTCCAGGCTGAAACAGCGGATGTATAAGCGAAACCTGACCCGCCAACTTTATGATGCCCTCTTTCGGCAGGTGTATAATAGTCGGCTTCACACGGGAGAGGTGAAACAGATCGAGGTAAATCCGTTTGAGCCATACCGGGGTAAAATCATCGGCACTATTTATGTGCGCCGACTGAATGTATTCGGGCAGAGTGTATATGATACCCTCCGCCATACCGACAACTGGTTTGAGCGAGCGGCCAATAGTGTCCACCGCAACACCCGCGAGGGGGTTATCCGCCGATACCTTCGGTTTCAGGAGGGCGACGAGGTGAATCCACTCCAGTTGCAGGATAATGAACGCCTGCTCCGCAACACCAATATTTTCCACGATGCCCGGATTCTGATTGTGTCGCGGCCCGGCAGTCGGCAGTTTATAGATGTACACATCATTACCCAGGATGTTTGGTCGTTGCTACCCGACGGGGGCGTTGGTTCACTGAATAACTACAGCGTTGGGTTTGAGCAGCGCAATGTGCGCGGACTGGGGCATCAGTTCACCAACATGTTTTATTACAACAGCAACGACCCCCGCCAGAAGGCCGAGTACCGCGCCCGCTATACCGTGCCGTATATTGGCCGTACGTTCCTGACCGCACAGAGTGATTTTTTATGGTTACGCGATCAGAAACAGGTAGCCGTGCGGTTGTTTCGCCCGTTTATCACCCCTGATACCAAGTGGGCTGGGTCGTTTGAGATGAGCTATAACCGGATTAACAATCGGGTTATTCTGCCTTTCAATACGGACAGCACGGTGCTGGTTGGACTAAGCTACAATTACAGCGATGTGTGGCTGGGTCGCTCGTTTAAGGTGTTTTTTGGGAACCGGGATATTCAGGAGGCCAACCGCGCCCGGCTGGTGGTGGCGGGCCGGATTACCAATTATACCTATCTCAAACGCCCCAGCGAGGTGCGGGCCGATACCAATCAGTTGTACCAAAACACCCGGCTCATGCTGTTTAGCCTTGGTTACTCGCAACGCCGATACGCCCGTGACGTGCTGATTTATGGCTTCGGTCGCACGGAGGACGTACCCTACGGAAACCTGATTTCGCTGGTGGGGGGGGTGGATAACGCCGAGTTTGGCCGTCGGCTATATGGTGGAGCCAATTTTTCGCGCGGGTTGTATGTTAAAAAACTGGGGTATCTCTATAGCCTGCTCAATGTGGGGAGTTATTTCAGGGCAGGTAAGGCCGAGCAGGGCCTATTTTCAGTACAGGCTAATTATTTTAGCCCGCTGCAGCCTACTAAACATGGCGATTTACGGCATTTTGTCAATTTTCGCTACACGGCAGGGTTCGACCGGTTCAACAATGAATATGTAAGTCTCAACGATGCCTTTAACGTGAATAACAATGCCCTCATTGGCACCAAACGGCTGGTGCTGGGCTACGAAAATGTCTGGTTTTCGCAGATCAACCTGATTGGGTTTCGGCTTGCCCTGGTCAGTTTTGCCAATGTTGGGCTGGTTAGTTTTCAGGGGCAACCGCTGCAACATGGGCCAGTGTATCAGAGCTATGGAGTGGGTTTCCGATTTCGGAATGAAAACCTGACAGTCAATAGTTTTCAGATTCGACTCACCTGGTATCCAAACCTACCCGAAAACCGTGCCCCCTTCCGCACGGGTTTTGACGGCACCCCCATACTCCGCTTCCGCGACTTCGACATTACCGCCCCGCAAACGGTGCCGTTTCAATAAAACGGCACTACGGGTTAATCCCTCCCGATACCTCAATCCGCTGCGCATTGATCCACGCCCCCTCGTCGGTGCATAAAAACGCCACTACACCCCCAATATCACTGGCACTGCCTACCCGGTTCAGGGGCGACAGGGCGGCTAATCGTTCTTTTAGCTGCGGATTGTTACGGATGGCGGCATTGTTGAAATCGGTTTCTATGGGTCCCGGTGCCACAATGTTGCAGCGAATTCCTTGTGGGCCCAGTTCTTTAGCCCAATATCTGGTCAGCACTTCCATTGCCCCTTTCAGCGAAGCATACACCGAATAGCCCGGATTGACGAACCGGGTGGTGCCGCTGCTGATATTGACAATACCGCCACCCTGATTCAGATGGGGCAATAGCTTCTGGGTCAGGAAAAAGATGCCTTTGTAATGCACGTTCAGAAACTCATCGAAGAATTCTTCCGTGACGTTCTCGAACGCGACACTGCCGCCTATACCGGCATTGTTTATCAGGTAATCGATACCGGTGGCGTTCCAACTGTTTTTGAGGTGATTGGTTACGGCCTGCACAAAGGCATCGTAGCTGGTAACCAGATTCATGTCTAACGGTAGTGCCACCGCTTTACGGCCGGTTGCGGTAATCTCATTAACCACGGCTTCAGCTTCGGCCTGTTGGCTGCGGTAGGTGATAATGACATCTATGCCTTTGCTGGCCAAACTCAGGGCCATGTCGCGGCCCAAGCCCCGACTTCCTCCAGTAACTAAGGCTATTTTGGTTGTGTTCATTGGTTTTTGGTTTGTTTTTGACTCAACAAAGGTAGACCTACCAACAGGGAGACAGGTTGTAACTTTCAATCCAAAGTTTGCAAAATTCAAACCCTGTTGCTTATGACCGGAAAGCCACCGGAGCCAGCGAGGTTTGTTTCCTGAAAAAATTGGAGAAATGGGCCACTTCTTCGAAGCCGAGACTATACCCAATCTCAGAAATGGTCCAGTTGGTTTGCTTTAACAGGATTTTCGCTTCCTGCACAATACGGCTGCTGATTAGGTGGGTGGTGGTTTTGCCCGTGTTTTCTTTGAGTACTTTGTTGAGGTGATTGACATGAACCGCCAGGCGGTCGGCATATTGGTTAGCAGTACGGAGTTTTAATATCTGCTGGGGTGACTCGATAGGAAACTGCCGCTCGAGTAACTCGATGAACAGCGACGATACCCGCGCCGAGGCTGTATGCGTGGGGTAAAGTGCCGTAGCCGGTTGCAATTTTTGGCCATAGTGAATTAGCTCAAGTACATAATTACGGATCAAATCATATTTGTAGGCATAGCCGGAGGGCAGTTCCTGCTTCATTTTCCGGAAAATAGGAGCGAGTTCATTGGCCTGCTGGTCGGTGAGTTGAAAAATGGGGACAACCCCCGGTTTAAAAAGCGGCAGCTCATCGAGTATAACTCCGGTTTTGGTAGGAGCCATAAAATCGACGGTGAAAATGCAGAAAGAGCCAGCCTGCTGCTCATCCTGAGGCACATAATGATAGGGAATATTGGGCGTAGCAAACAGAAGAGCATTTTGGGTAATGTCAATCACTTTGTCGGCATATTCGGCCCGGTTACGACCCCGAATCAGGCTGATTTTATAGTAGGCCCGCCGGTTATACGGCATGATGCCGGGCTTCCGCCGAAGTTGGGCGCGTAGCTCACTAATGTCAAAAACATTGAAATGGCCAATCTCTTTGTTGATACCATCAGGAATCAGAAGGGTAGTTTGCTGATAGAATTCTGCCAGTGATACAGGCTCCATAAATTGACCAGGGGTTGTAAAAATCAAATATAGAGATTCAAACTAGAAGACAATAAACTTTTTTTAAATAAATGTCGTTACATTAAATACAGAAACATTATATTTGCCCTGGAGTTGCCCTTGATTATGCCTATTGAGTCTGACATAAAGCAAAATATACCTTTCAAATCACCCTATCAACGGTTGGCGGTTAATTTGATGTATACGGCTAACTGGCTTTCTGATAATCAGATGCGGGTTTTGCGCCCCTTTTGCCTGACTCCTCAGCAGTATAACGTATTACGGATTCTGAGGGGGCAGTACCCAACTCCCATTACGGTGTTGGCTATTACCGAGCGTATGGTCGATAAAATGTCGAATGCATCGAGGCTAGTGGATAAACTTTTGGCTAAAGAACTGGTCAAACGCTCCGAATGCCCGCACGACCGGCGGGCTGTGGATGTACTCATCACTGAAGTGGGACTTACCCTGTTGACTCGGATCGACGAGTTGCCCGAACTGAGAGGAGAATCCCTGCACAACCTAACCGAAGCCGAAGCTAACCAAGTGAGTGCCTTGCTGGATAAGTTGCGGGGAAGTGAGCAAATAGGTAATGAATGACAAGTTGACTAACTAATTACAACCTGAATAAATAACGTAAATCTATGAAAATCAATCAATTATCAATTGGCCTTGTGGCCATTACCCTACTGGCAAGCCCTGCTATAGCTGGCCCCGGAAAAGCGGCTAAAGCAACCGCTACCAGTGTCAAAGCAACTACCTTCACCGTCGATGCCACTAAGAGTTTCCTGAACTGGAAAGGCGAGAAAGTAACGGGCAAGCACAATGGCACCGTAAAGCTGAAACAGGGCGCGTTGACGGTCGAAAATGGAAAATTGACTGGCGGTCAGTTCGACATCGACATGAACAGCATTGCCGACCTCGACCTGACCGATGCTGGCTATAACACAAAGCTAATTACCCACCTGAAATCGGATGATTTCTTTGGCGTGGAGAAATACCCTACCTCGACCTTCAAAATCACGAAAGTGACTCCCAAAGGTGGTGACAAGTACGACATCATGGGCGACATGACCATCAAGGGAATCACCAACGCGGTATCGTTTCCAGCTACGGTAAGCCTGAAAGGCAACACCATTGAAGCTGATGGCAAAGCCACCATCGACCGTACCAAGTATAACGTACGCTACGGCTCAAAATCGTTCTTCGAGAATATTGGCGATAAAGCCATCTACGATGATTTTGTGATTGACCTGAAACTGGTTGCAACCAAGTAAAACAGGTTGCCCTAAAACAAACGCCCGACCAGCTGAATGGTCGGGCGTTTTTGGTTAAAGGGATCGGAGTAGTCGGGGGTAAAGGTCTTTGTATCAGGATAGCACCACGCTATCGGGGGTGATATATTTTTTCAGGTTACTTAATGCACCAAAGATAAGGTTATACACCGATTGAATGTTGATGTGCATCAGCGTCGAGATTTCTTCATTGCTGAGATTTTCATAAAAGCGCAGGTAAACGGCCTCCCGCTGCCGCCGGGGCAGTTTGTCGAGGGCGCGTTGCAGGCAATCGTTTACAAACGAGTCTTCTTCAAAATGAATTAGTGTAGCCTCGTGCGACGAGTCGCAGCCGGGAAGCAGGCCGGTCTGTACATCCTCCTGGCTACAGATTTTCTGCTCGGCGGTCAGGTGCCGAACAACCTTGCGCTTAATAGAAGCCATCAGATAAAACCGCACTGAGGTGGTTGGGCCAATATTCTGCCGGTGTTTCCAAAGCTCCACAAACAGATCATGAATGCAGTCTTTAATCAGAGCCTTGTCGTGGGCAAAGTGCGTACAGTAATGGTACAGCACATTCACAAATTCCTGATAAAGTTGAGCGAAGGCAGTCTCGTTTCCGCTACGAAACTGATCCCACAAAAGTTCGGCATTTGGGCCGGTACGCGTGCGTTGACGGGGCATAGGAGGTAGTAAAAAGAGGTATAGTTTGGCTTGCCCTGTAAACCTATTCATAATAAATTGAATAATAAAGGGATTTTTAAAAAAAATCTCTGAAAAACTGAAAAAGTGTCAAATTGACAGGGGAACGAACCTAAACTGCTCCCCATCGAACAGCCCTTTGTCACTTAGTTTTAGTTTTGGGATAACTAACAGGGCCATGAACGAAAGTGTCATAAAAGGAGCCGAGAGGGTGCTGCCCAGGTCTTTTTTGACAAACTGATCGAGGTCGGCATACTGCTTCGCTACGGCATAACCGTCGGTATCAGTCATCAGGCCCGCCACGGGTAGGGGCAGTAAGTGGGTGTGTTGTGGCCCAACAGCACTTAGCCCACCCTTCGCGGCAATTACGATATTGACCGCCTGGCACAGGCTTTCATCGTCGCAGCCCACGGCGGTGATGTTGTGCGAATCGTGGCCTACTGACGAGGCAATGGCTCCATGTTTAAGGCCGAAGTTTTTGATGAACCCAATGGCGGGAGGGACATCGGCGTAGCGGTTCACCACGGCAATTTTCAGGATGTCGAGGGCGGTATCGGCTACTAGTTGCCCATTCGCCAATGTCGGATACACATGCAGTTCGTTCGAAATCAATTGACCATCGAGGGCTTCAATCACGCGCAGTTCAGTAGCTCCCGTTGGGGGATAAGGAATGCTAAACTCGTCGGCCCGTTTCGGTCCGCAGCCCCATTGATTCACCCACTCGCTCCGCAAATCAGGCAGGTGGCTTTGGCCGTTTTGAGCTACTACCTGCCCGTCGATAACCGTTTGCAGCACGGTAAAATCGGTCAGGTTATTCACCACAATAAAATCGGCGGGGTCACCCGCGCGTAGTAAGCCTACCTGTAGCTGATAATGCTGCACTGGGTTCAGGCAGGCAGCCCGCAATACATCCCAGCGTGAATA